>CAVEWD010000029.1:0-10034 GCA_963619195.1 bacterium
CCTCAAGCTCCTCTTGAGCTTTTCTTAAACGCTCAATTTCAGCTTGTTTAGCTTCTTCTTTCTTTTGCTGCTCTTCAAACTTACGAGCCTCCTCGGCTGCACGCAAGCGCTCCAATTCTTCTTTTTCTGCCTTTTGCTTTTGCAGCTTTTCTTCTTCTGCTCTTTTCTCTTCACTCCTTATTTTTGCTCTAAGACGCTCCAATTCTTGGCGCATTTCCAGAACTTCTTGTTCCTTCTCCCTTGCAACCCTATCCTCTTCAGCCTTCTTCAAACGCTGCAGTTCAGCATGCACCTCATCACTCTGGGTGTCATCCAGTTTTTCTAAATCCACAAATGGAGCATGGGACTTCTGCGAATAACGTGAATCCACTGCATCTTTGATATTCATAACCAAATCAAGATTATCAGACGGACCAAACATGCTTGCATTATCGCTAAAACGCGTTGTTCTCCACTTAGCATCTATGTTAGAATTTGAAGTTCTCTCTCTTTGGCTTTGAATTTCCTTTTCTCTCTGATCGAGCTGAATGTACTTGACAAACAAATCCTTTTCTTTGTCTTCCAAAACCTTATTTTTATCACTAAGGCTCATATACATAGACTTAATGTCTGATACCAAGGAATCAATTATTTCCTGTTTTTTTACTTTTGCCAGCATCTGTTCTGTATTATTTGTGGTGTCGTTTTCTTCTCTTCTAATCTCTTTTTCTTCCATAGCTCTGTCATTTTCAAGCAACGTTTGTTGGCTTGCCTCTTCCTTGTTGTTATTTTCTTGTTGTTTGTCTGATTTTGCAATATTTTCAACATCTATCTGTTCTATCAAAACAGGTTCATCATCAATATGATGCTCTTGTGCAATAGAATCCTCCGACTCTCTTACCTCCTGAGCTTCCTCAACCTGCTGCTCAATTTCGGCAATAATCTCATCATCTGTTTTAACATCTGCCGCAACAGATTTTGCTTCTTCATTATCTACTTTTTCAGAAGCAGGGTTCAAATCCTCTTTAAGAGAACCATTAGAGCTTCCTCCCTCGCCGCTAAGCTCGCTCATTACCTGTTCTATTTCTGCAGCTACATCATCAGATGACGCTAATGCATCATGCTCCACACTTTCATCATCAATATCAATCAAAGGTTCAATCGAATCTTCTATTGACTCAAACTCAGACTCATCAAAGACTCCAAGGCCATCATCAGCATCAAGAGGAGACAAATCATCATTTTCATCCACATCAATAAATGGAAATTCAATCCTTTCTATATCTGCATCTAAATCAGAAGATATCTCTTCATCCAGTGGAGTAAACTCTTCATCAAGTTCCCCACCAAAATTCATATCGACCAAATCATCTTCCAATTCGACATCTTCAATGTCAATGTCATCAACATCTGCAACTTCAGTTAAATACGGGGTTTCACTTATTTCTTTATTCAGCTCATCTTCGTCAAGCTCATTTAAAATATCTGTTTCAAAACTGTCTGTTTCTAGGTCACTTTCAATGTTATCAGGCATATCTACAGTAAAATCAGTTAAAATGTCGCCATCATCGATGTAATTAAAGTCTGAATCCCCCAAAACAGAGTCTATATCATCAGTATCTTCATCCGTAAAGTCTGCTAATTCAGGCTCATCATTCTCATCAAAGGAAATGTCATCTTCATCTTCCTTTTTCTTGAAAAGCTTATCCTTGAGAGATTCTTTCAATTTACCTTTAGACATGTCTTTCACTACCGGTGCTTCTTGTCCCAACTCATCACTAAATTCATCTTCAAGATCATCGGACTCATACGTAGTGTCATCACTTGAGGAATCATAATATCCATCGTAGTCTTCGTCCTTGTCATAGTCATAATCATCATTTAAATCTGGACGCAGCAGATACCGCAGCAAGAGACCAACTAACATATCCCACACCATCAGGATTAATTCAGGAATAACGTTCTCTGACAATACAAATCCAAAAGCTAAAATTGACACTGTGCATGTAATGATTTCTCCTGTGGCAATCCCGATGGCATCTAACCACAGCTTTCGTTGCGGATTAGCGGTATACATAAAGAATAAAAGATACACCACCAATTTGATGACCGCAAATAAATACCAGGCTTCAATTAAAACTGAAGATGGATTAAGCCCTGCAAGTTCCGCAATATAGTACGAAACGAAATACGCAAGTGATAAGCTCACTGCATCAACTAGAAATAACAAAGCCTTTCGTAATTTCGGTTTCATATTTTACCTCTTAAGTTTTCTATCTCTAAAAAAGCATAATTCCCATTTCAATTAATGTCGTCACAATAATAGCTGCCATTATTGTCCCTAATGAAACAGCTAAGATCGATTTTTTAGGATCTAACTGAAGTATTGACGCTATTAACGCTCCCGTCCATGCTCCAGTGCCAGGCAAAGGAATCCCAACGAAAACAACCAACCCCCAAAATGTGTATTTTTCTATTCGAGAGCTTTTTTTCATTCCATGTTTTTTTATTGATTCCGACAAATTGGCAATCTTCTCATTTGAAGATGACGACATTGCGTCAAGTATTTTTTTTGCAAGTAATATAATAAAGGGTGCAGGAATAATATTCCCCACAACAGACAGCAATGCAGCTCTCATTACAGGCATTTTTAATAAAAATACTCCATAAGGTAGAGCCCCTCTAAGCTCAATAATAGGCAGCATTGCAATTATAATCACATGAAGCCAATCAGGCATAGTTTCCAAGAATGAATTTACGGTATCAACCATTAATCAACCTCTGCTTATATAAACATATGCTTTAATATTATACCACCACTAATTTTGAAATTACAAGCCTTTTATCACAATAGCCAGCGTGCTTAATCAAAAAAGTGCATTATAAAAACAAAAACAGGAATGACCTGTTTTTTTGTTTTTATATAAAATTATATTAAATTGAAGTAATATTGCGTTCTCAAGCAACAATTACTCACAAATGCACTTAGCTATTTCAATAATTGAAGTAACACACATCTGCATATCTTCCACCACAGCAAATTCCGTTGAACCATGATGGTTATGGCTGCCGGTGCCTAAGTTGGGACAAATTAGCCCCATATAAGACAATGTTGACCCATCCGTGCCCCCTCTTATTGGTTCAGAAAATGGTTCTCCACCAGCTTTCTTTATAGCTTTAAAAGCAAGATCGACGATATTCTCATGTCCCTTGATTTTTTCAGCCATATTTTTATAGGAATCGGTTATAATTGTTTCAACAGTTCCTTCTCCATATTTAGCATTAATAAACTCTGCTGCCTTTTGCGCCATTTCCTTCTTTTGTTCTAAAAGCTGAGCATCATGGTCTCTAAGAATGTAACTCATTGTGGTGTGTTCCACATCGCCGGAAATTTCAGTAATGTGATAGAACCCTTCATATTTTTCGGTATATTCCGGTCGCTCATTGATTGGGAGAAGTGAATTATATTCCATAGCAATCAGCATTGAATTCTTCATTTTACCCTTCGATTCACCGGGATGAATATTTCTGCCATTCACTTTAATCTTTAAAGAGGCTGCATTAAAGTTTTCGTAGCAAACTTCACCAAAGGCCGCGCCATCGCAGGTATAAGCAAAATCAGCCCCAAAACGTTTAACATCAAACTTATCGGCTCCCCTTCCAATCTCCTCATCTGGAGTAAAACCAATCATAATTTTGCCATGTTTTTCCTCTGGATGATTGTGAAAATACTCAGCCATGCACATTATTTCAGCCACGCCAGCCTTATCATCAGCACCTATGAGGGTTGTGCCATCTGAGAAAAGCAAGGTTTTGCCTTTATATTTTTCCATAAACGGAAATTGTTCAACCAAAAGGACTATATTTTTTTCTTTATTAATGACAATATCTCCACCGTCATAATTTTCAACGAGATGTGTCTTAATGTTTTCAAAAGGCACATCATCTACCACATCCATATGAGCAATAAAACCCACCACGGGAACATCTTTCTCTATATTTGAAGCTATTGTGCCAAACAGATAGCCGTTTTCATCAAGCTCAACATTTTCCAACCCAAGCTGCTCCATTTCCTCTTTTAAAGCTTTTGCAAAAACAAGCTGAGATGGTGTGCTGGGGCAATTCAGCGAATTTTCATCTGATGCTGTTGGATATGCAGAATATTTTATGAGTCTTTCATATGCTTTCATATTTTCTCCTAACAATTACAATGTAATTATATTATCACCATTTGATTATACATCCTTTAAGTTAAAAACCAAAAAGAATATTTGACATTCAACTGTTAAATGTTATAATTAAGAAAAAAACGGAGTACATTATGGGTAAATTTTTAATCAAGAAAACAGCTGATGATGGATATGTTTTCAATCTAAAAGCTGGCAATGGCGAAGTTATAGCAGTTTCAGAAATCTACACCACCCTCGCTGCCTGCGAAAATGGAATTGCAAGCGTAAGGAAAAATGCGGTGGATGCTAACCTGGAAGATCAAACAATTGATAATTTTGAAAAGGCTACCCACCCTAAATTTGAAGTTTATAAGGATAAAAAAGGTGAATTCCGTTTTAGGCTCAAAGCAAAAAACGGTGAAACAATAGCCACAGGGGAAGGTTATGCATCTAAAGCAGGATGTTTAAATGGAATAGAAAGCATCAGAAAGAACGCACCAGAAGCTGAAGTGGAAAAACAAGACTAAGTAAATATTATTTAAAGCAAAATAGTACACATTTAAAACACCCTTATCAAACTGATATGTAGGGTGTTTTATTTTGACTTATCAAAATTTGATTGCACAAAATCCTCATTTACAAATATTTTCCAGGAAATATTTTAAGTTATACAGTCCTATATCAACTAATGACATTAAACCTAAACTCAAAATCCGTCGGAGGAATAACCTTCCGACGGATTTTTGATTTCAATAAATCATTGACTACATTAATGGATCCATTCCGAGAGCCGGATGTCCCTTTTCTGTAAGGAATGCGAGAAGCGCTTCTTCATCAGGAGCAGATTCTTCATCACCGACCATATCAACGAAGTTGTCAATACCATAAAGTTCTTTTGCAGTGATGTTGAGTTTCTCTGCAACAGTCTCTTTAAGGTGTTTAGGCATCCATACGATTCTTTCGATACCGCCATCAGCCTTCATGAACTTCTTAGAAGAAATGAAGTGCTTGCCGTGTCCCATGAAACCAGGAGTCTGAACACCACCACCTGTCATGGAAGCCAAATCACCAAATGTCATACCGATAGGTGTCATACCTGTGAATTCACGGTTAACAATAAGAACACCATTTGACATAGGTTCAATACCGCAGATACATTCGAAGCAACCGCAGCTTGTCATAGGATCCTGCATGATTGAGTAAAGTGTAACATGATCAAGAGCACCCTGTGAGTACTTCTGAACTGTCTCATTTACCGAATCCCAAGAACCGACGTTTTCATCATTTGCAACACCCTTGATTATAGGCTGGCAAGCTCCCTCTGGTGAAAGCTCGTTTGTAGCTTTTGCATCCAACCAGGAAACAGCACCACAAAGACCAAGTCTTTCAGGAGTAACAACACAAACATGGCTTGGTGAGAATGACTGGCACATTGTGCAGGTGTAGAATTTATCAACACTTTCATCTGTAAGAGATTCAAGTCTTTCATCACGCTTGTCATATGCAGGCATAGCAACTGTATCTTTGAGTTCTTTTGCCTTCGCAGCATCAGTTACGATAGTGATCTGAACCTTATCAAGGATAGCATCAAATTCACTCATCATATTAGCCCAGAGAACTTCACCAAAGTGTCTAGCTCTGAAACCAGCTTCATAGGCTGCCTTTGAAAGACGAACACGGATCATTTCTCTCTGACCTGTGTGCATAACGCCTTCCATGTTGTTGAAGTAATGGTGGATCTTTCTTTCAATAACTGGTTCGAAATCTTCCTGCATTAACTTACCAGCAACATCAACCATAACGCACATTGAGATCTTAGAACCAGCTTCGAATTTGTCGAAATCGTCGCCAATGAGTTCAATCTTATGGTCTTCAACTTGGCTTGCATCAAGTGTTCTAACCAACTCGAAGCAATCCACTCTTGAACCATCTGCTTCAATCTGCATGTCAGCTCTTCTAATGATTTCACCTTCAAATGCAGCTGCATAAGAAACAGGAATATCAATTTCAGTGATCTTAAGCTTGATTCCTCTAGCTTCGATAGAAGCAGGAATGTAGTTGTCATATCCATCATAAAGAACGAGGCTCTTAGGAATAGCCCAAATGTTCTCTTTTTCATCTGTGATTACAGGGAATCCGAGAGCAATAGCACCAGCACCGCAACCAACTGTCATATGTGAGAGAGGAGCGAATGCGTTAACGAATGCTTTAACTCTGTCTTTTGTATACTTAAGGATTCCATCGAAATCTCCAGGAGGTATAGCACCGAAGATAAGAGCTGCACGAATAGCAACGCTTACAACGTGGATAACTGAAGGAAGTTCATCTCCGCAGGGAACAACACGGATCTTGAAGCCCATGTTAACATTAGCTTCAATAGCCTGGTCAATAATTCCGCCAACCATGAATACCATGATGCCCTTAGCCTGATAACCTTTAATAAGGCTAGCAGCGATTTCCTTTGTAGGAGCAGGACCAATAAGAACTGCAACGCCAGGAATATCATCAGTAACGAGTGGAACACCAAGTTCACGAATTTCAGCGTCTGAAAGATGTCCATGATATTTGTCTGAATATGGTTTTTCTCCACCATTCATAACATATTTCATAGCTTCAATAACTTCAGCGCTAAGAGCTGTGCCAATACCGTTTGTGAATACATCATGTACTCTAAGGTTACGTGTCATCATATCCTTGATGAACGGCAAAGCTTTATTTTTAACATCACCTAATGTCTGGAACTTTTCACCGGAAAAAGCGTACAGACACGGCAAGCAATATGCAGTATTAGGAAGTGCTGCCGAAGCTTCTTCGCCAAATTTGGCAACTGCTTCGTCAACAGCTTTAACCGCTATATCATACATATCATCTGAGCCTTGGAAGACTCTGTCCATAAGTGTCATGTATTTCTACCTCATATTAATTTTTTTTAGCATCGATCAAATCTGTATCGATTGTATTCTTGATCTGCTTTACTTCCTCAATTGCTTTATCTGAGAAGTCAAAGGGAGATTTTCCTTTTCGGTCAGCATCAATCACCTCACTGTTGTAATGAACGAATCCAAGGAGATCATCTTTCACATTTTCTGCAATGAATTTCTCATCTTCTTCATCTCTCACTTTATTGGCAACAACCTTGACCTTTTTTACTCCCAAATCAAGCGCAAGCTGCTTGACCTTTTCATAGGTTTGAATGCTTCTGGCGCCTGGCTCTATAACAACAATAAATTCATCTACGCCTCCTGCAGTACCACGTCCCAAGTGCTCTATTCCAGCTTCCATATCCATGATAACAACCTCATCACTTCTCAATACCAAATGCATGATAAGTCTTTTTAGAAGTACATGTTCAGGACAAACGCAACCGCTTCCTCCAACATCCACGGTACCCAATGTGAGCAACCTGACGCCATTGTGCTCTTTTGCATATTTATCCGGAATATCATCAACTTTAGGGTTGAGTGTAAACATTTTATTGAAGGCTTCGTCTTTACTGCATGTTCTTTCTGCAACCATCTCCTTCATTTTGGAGATCGGAACAATTTTATCAAGTTCCTCCTGAGGAAATCCCAGCGCCAACCCAAGATTAGCATCTGGGTCAACGTCAACAGCCAAAACTTTTTTTCCTTCTTCAGCATAGAGTCTTGCGAGTATTGAGCAAAATGTTGTTTTACCAACCCCGCCTTTACCTGTTATAGCAATTTTCATTTATGTTTAACCTCTTAAGAGATTGCAATTAGATGTTTAAAGCACGTCTCTTTTCTTCGATTCTTTCGATCATAAGATCGCCGAGTTTTTCGATATCTGTCTCGAAGGTAAATTTAGCACCTACCCAGTCTTCAAGTCTGTTGGTAAGGATGTCTGTAACCTCTGTTGAACCACTTGTATAAGGAACAACTCCGAGATATGTGTCGATACCTGTAGCTACAACGTAGTTACCGATTGAAACAGCCTTTTCACTCATCCACTCTGGAGCACAGCCCAAGATAGGAAGCTGAGGAACATCAATGCCCCAATCTCTTGCAATATAGTTAACAAGAAGCATCATACGGCTGATATCAACGCATGAACCCATATGGAGAACTGGAGGAATGTCAGCGAGTTCGCAAACTCTCTTAAGACCAGCACCACAAAGTTCCTTTGCATCTTTGCTCATAAGACCAGCTTTTGCAGCAGCCTGAGCAGAGCAGCCTGAAAGAACGAGGATAATGTCGTTCTTAAGAAGTTTCTTCATAAGTTCAACGTGAGCTAAGTCTGCTCTAACCTTCGGGTTATTGCAGCCAACCATAGCAACTGCACCACGAAGAACACCTGAGGTAACACATTCAACCAATGGTTTGTATGTGCCGAGTTCATCAACATATGAGTTGGTAACTGTATCAAGCTGCTTAACAATAGCTTCGCAAGAATAACCAACAGTAGCCTTTGTTTTCATGTTAGGAATATAAACAGCTTCCTGGTCTCTGTTAACAAAGTTTTCAACTGCTTCAGCTACGATCTTCTTAGCGTTCTCACCTGCTGTAGCTGGATCAAACTCAATAAAGTCTGAATCAGGTATACGAGCGATTGGAGAAGTTGTTATGAACTTAGTGTGGAAGCACTTACTAAGAGGTCCAAGTGCTGGGAAAATGCACTGAACGTCAACTACACAAGCTTCAATTGCACCTGTGAGGATGCAGTTTTCCTGCTGGAGGAAGTTTCCTGCCATAGGAATTCCGTGACGCATTGTAACTTCGTTTGCTGTGCAGCACACACCCACAACGTTGATGCCCTTAGCACCAAGTTCTTTAGCTCTAGCGATCATTGCAGGATCTTCAGCATAGAAAACAACCATCTCTGAAAGTGAAGGATCGTGACCATGAACCATGATATTAACGAAATCTGGTTTGATAACGCCAAGGTTAGCTTCTGTGTCGATTGGTCTTGGAGTTCCGAACATAATATCGGACATTTCTGTACCCATCATAGATCCGCCCCAACCATCGGACAAACCGGATCTGAGTGACTGACGGATGAGTGCTTCTGGTTCTGATGAGCATCCCATATGTGTCATGTGGAGTGACTGAGAAACTTCACGGTCGATAGCTCTTGGCTCGATGCCAGCTTTCTTCCATGTGTCTTGTCTTTCCTGAGTAGCTCTCTTGAGGAATCTCTGAGTTCCCATTGGCTTACCATATTCTTCAAGGCCAACATATGCTACTTCGTGAGCTAAGTCGTAAAGATCTTTGCCCTCTGTTTCAATGCCCCATTCATTAGCGAGGTTGTAGAGCTTTTCAGGATCCTTTACTTTATAATCTCCGTCTGCAGCTGAGCAGTACAGAGTTTCGCAGATTGCACGACCGTGATCAGAGTGGGTAGCGCTTCCGCCTGCGGTGAATCTGAGGTAGTTTCTAGCTACGATACCATGAACATCGCAACCACAGATTCCTCTTGGTGCTTTAGATGTAATACGGCAAGGACCCATTGTACAAATCCTACAGCAGATACCCTCTTCACCGAATTTGCAGTGTGGCGTTTGATTCTTAACTCTCATCTGCCAGCTGTCTGCACCTCTTTCCGCACCTTTTTCAAGCAGAATGGCATATTCTTCTTCCATTCTCTCAAGCGGGATAAGGTTTTGTGTTGCTTTTTCAATTCTTTGTTCGAGAATTTTTTCAGCTTCCATTATTGCCTCCTTACAAAAATGTGTGGGTTAATAAATTTATACTTTCTTTTATCTCTTAAAAAGAGATAAAATACCGCTATTAGCAGCAAATTGAAGGAGTGTTTGGGCTTTATTCCCACGCTATAAAGCTAATTCTACACTCTACATTCTGCTATATATTTTACCATAGCATTTGGTGGTATGACAATTCAATTTTTAAAATGGAACATTTTTTTTTTTTT
>CAVEWD010000030.1:0-441 GCA_963619195.1 bacterium
GTCCAGGGTAAGCACTGGTGTTTCTTCCTGTGTTTCGTCTTGTTCAAGTTTGAGTTCAATGTTTTCCATTTTATTCCCTTTCTATTTATGAATATTATATTTTTTCTTTTTGGGTATCCGGCTCCAGGGTTAGCTCAATTTTCCCTGCGGCATCTTCAAAATCCTCCACCGCTGTGGATTTGTCGGACTGCGAAATATCATTTTTCTTATCAATGAGCCCCTCTGAAGTGAGAATGTTCTCCATAACGTTTATTTCAGCGCCAATATCCATTGCGTGATATTCATACAAGCTGTCATACTGCTTGTTGAAGGCCTCAATTACCGTGTCCAGCATGTTGTCAATTTTTGTCATTGTGCCTGCAATATTTGGAGTTGTGGCCTCTTGAGCCTCCAGCTCTGAATAAGTTTGCAAAAGCTTAATGGTTGTGGGCAGGTAATAGC
>CAVEWD010000030.1:451-9903 GCA_963619195.1 bacterium
GGTAATAGCTGGCAAAGCGTCGCACATCTGGCAGAGCGTCCGGGTTTTGAGCTATGTAGTCGGTTATTTTTATTGTAATTTGCTCAATTTCATCTGTTTTGGTTTTGATGCTCTCATTTTTAATGGAGCTCTCAAAGCCTCGCATCTGCTTAATGTAGCCGTTGACCTCCTCAATGAAGTTGTCCACCTTTTCATTGCCTGTTTTGCCTTTAAGCTCCTTTTCCACCATAACCTCTTTTGCCGGGATTATTTTCCTTGCCAAAAGATACACAGCCATGGCCACCGCAAAGGCGCAAATAAAATGCACGCCCTTATACAGCGGAAAAACTATTGCGTAAGCAACCCAGGAAATGCCAAAAAGATATATGGGGACAACTGACCGTTGCAGTTTCTTTTCCATAATTTCCTCTTTTGTTTTATTTTTAAAGCATTTTTTCGCCTTTAATTTTATATTTTATTAAATGTTATGTCAAGCAAAAATAAAGCTACATTATGTTATAATAACATTAAATAAAGTATTATAATCAAGGCAGATAAGCCAGCCTTAATTTAAAAATGCAAAATCTGGAGTATGATAATGAATAAAGAATGTGTGAATATGATAACCGAGTTTTCCGACTGCTTTGGTCCCTCGGGCTTTGAGGAGGAAGTGGTGAAAACAGCAAGGAAATATGCTTCCTTCACAGATATAACCGAAGATAAAATGAGAAATGTGTATATGCTTCCTAAAAGCTTCACCTCAGAAAAACCTTTGGTGCTTTTAGATGCCCACAGCGATGAGGTGGGCCTTATGGTTCACAGCATCAAGCCTGACGGCACATTGCGTTTTGTGCCCTTGGGGCATATTTCTCCCTCATGCCTGCCCTCCACTTCTGTTACGGTTAGAAACGAAAAGGGAGAGCTTATTAGCGGCATTATAGGCTCTGTGCCTCCGCACTATTCTAGCAAGCTGGACGGCCGTGATTTTTCCGCCCTTAGCATCGATATTGGTGCCACAAGCCCTCAGGAATGCTCTGAAAATTATTCTGTTGGTGAAGCAGACCCTGTGGTGTTTTCCACTGTTTGTGAATTTGATGAATCCACAGGCATTTTCATGGGTAAGGCCTTCGACTGCCGAATTGGCTGTGCCGCAGTGGTGGAAACTCTAAGGGAATTAGAGGGCGAAAGCTTAAATGTGGATGTAATGGGAGTTTTGTCCTCTCAGGAGGAGGTTGGCGCCAGGGGAGCCCATGTGGTTTCTAAAAGATTGGAGCCGGATGTGGTAATTTGTTTTGAGGGCTGCCCTGCAGATGACACCATTGCCGAGCCTTATGCCATGCAAACAAAGCTAAAACAGGGGCCAATGCTGCGCCATGTGGATGTGAGCATGATAACAAACCCGCGTTTTCAGAAATTTGCCCTTAATATTGCGAAAAAATACAACATTCCTGTTCAAAGAGGAGTCAGAGAAGGCGGAGGAACCAACGCTGAAGCATATCATGTGGGAGAAAATGCGGCTGCCTGCATTGTTATAGGCGTGCCTGTGAGATATATTCACACCCCTCACTGCATTGCAGCCTACTGTGATTTCGAGGCAGCGGTGAAGCTGGCTCTTAACATAGTTAAAGAGCTTGATGGCGAAACAATAGAAAGCTTTTAAATGAACAGCTGGAACCCGTGGCATGGCTGCAAGAAATATAGCGAAGGGTGCGAAAACTGCTATGTGTTTCGCATGGATACCTACTACAGCAGGGACCCTTCTCTGGTTTATAAAACGGCAGCCTTCAATATGCCCTCCAAAAGAAATAAAAACGGAGAATATATCCTAAAACCCCAAAAGGGGCCGGTGTTCACTTGCTTAACTTCTGATTTTTTTATTGATAAGGCTGATCCCTGGCGAGGGGAGTGCTGGAAAATGATGAGACAGCGAGAAGATTTAAGCTTTGTAATCATCACCAAGCGTGTGATGCGCATTTCAAAATGCCTTCCGCCAGATTGGGGGGAGGGCTATGAAAATGTAACCCTATGCGCCACAGTGGAAAGCCAAAGGCAGGCGGACCTTCGACTGCCGGTTTTCTGTGAGCTTCCTGCCAGGCACAAAAGCGTAATATGCGAGCCTCTTTTGGAGGGGGTGGATCTGTCAAAATATTTAACAGATGGCATCAAGCAGGTTACAGTTGGCGGAGAAAGCGGAGATAATGCAAGAATTTGCCGCTATGAATGGGTTTTAAGCCTTCGCAGGCAGTGCGTTGAAGCTAATGTGCCTTTTTATTTTAAACAAACAGGAGCTCATTTTGAAAAGGATGGGCAGGTTTATAAAATAAAAAGGGGCCTTCAGCAATTACAGGCGCAAAAGGCAAATATAAACTATATGTGTTAAATTAAGGGGAGAGAATGGCTGAAGAAGAAAAAGAGATTTTAATAGACGGGCAAAGAGTGGACAGCGAATATTTAAAATATTTTGACCACCACCATAGACATGGGCTCACCCTAAAGGGAGATGAAAGCCACCACTCCCACACCCATTCGCCGCAGCACCGCAAAATGGTTACAAACCGCCTTTCTAAAGCCATTGGCCATTTGGAGTCGGTGAAGAGAATGGTGGAGGAGGACCGTGACTGCAAGGATGTGCTAATGCAGTTGACTGCCGTGAGAAATGCCCTCACCAACATTGGCAAGGTTATCCTAAAGGAGCACATGGAGCACTGCGTGGCTGACGCCATAAGAGAAGGCGACGAGGGTGCAGTGGAGGACATGAACAAGGTTATTGACTATTTTATTAAATAAGTAATAATAATAAATTGAGGTTTAAATGAAGCTGATATCCTGGAATGTTAACGGTCTTAGGGCGTGCCTGGAGAAGGGGTTTGTGGAATTTATAAACAAACAAAAGCCTGATGTGATTTGCCTTCAGGAAACAAAAATGCAGCCTAATCAGGCTGAAATTGATCTTGAAGGCTATGAAATGTTTTTCAACAGCGCTGAAAAGAAGGGCTATTCCGGCACAGCTGTGTTCACAAGGCAAAAGCCAGTTAGAGTAAAATTCGGTCTTGGCCTTGAGGAACATGACCATGAAGGCCGGGTTATAACTGTCGAATTTGATGAATTTTATTTAATCAATGTTTACACCCCAAATTCCCAAAGGGAGCTTTTAAGGCTTGACTACCGTATGAAATGGGAGGATGCCTTTAGAGAATACGCAAAGAGGCTTAATGAAATAAAGCCCGTTGTCATTTGCGGCGATTTGAATGTGGCTCATAAGGAAATAGACCTTAAAAATCCAAAAACAAATTTAAGAAATGCCGGATTTACCATGGAGGAAAGAGATAAGCTCAGTTGCCTTCTGGATTGCGGCTTTATTGATAGCTTTCGATTCTTTCACCCCGATGATGAGGGGGTTTATTCCTGGTGGAGCTATCGGTTTAAGGCCAGGGAGAAAAATGCCGGGTGGCGTATAGATTATTTTCTTGTTTCGGAAAAGCTCAGGGGTAAAATGAAAAGCGCGAATATATTAACCGATGTTTTAGGCAGCGACCATTGCCCTGTGGTGCTGGAGTTGAAGTAGAGTATTATATTTTATAAATTAAACCTGCAGGATTAGTTTGCGGGTTTTATTTTTTGTGAGAGGGTTTTAAAAAATTATTTAAATTGTCAGCTTACGGGCTTATTTTCACCTTAATTTGGCACAAGAGCCTTGCATAATGGGCAAAATTATGTTAGTATGACGTGGGTTGTAGCTGATGGTGTAGTTATTACTAGATACTACTTCATCTTGTTGCTGTGAAAAATAAGAATGGAGGGCTTGACAATGGCAATAAACACTGCAACAATCCTATTGGCTTGGCTTGGCTTGGCTTGGCTTGGCTTGGCTTGGCTTGGAAACATAGCGGGCGTTTTTTGTGTGTCAAGTCAGTCATGTTTTATAAAAATTTCAAGGGTTTTATCGAGAAAGACAGGGGTTTTTGAGCATTGCCTTCTTTTTTGTGTAATAAAAGGTTATGGCGCCTTGTTTAATTTTATGATGCAATTTTTCATAAATGGTGTGCCGACAGCGAAATAACCAAAAGGGTGATGGAAATTATTTATGACGCACTCAACTTTCAGACACCGCAAGAACCGGAAAGGACTAAATTCGAATGATAGATAAAGAACTCAGGCGTTTGAAGCGGGCGGAATTGGTGGAGATAATTTATGAACTTCAAAAACAAAACAAAGAAATTTCTTCCAAGGTCGATTCACTGCAGCAAGAATTGGATGATAGAACCATAAAATTATCCAAAGCGGGTTCCATTGCTCAGGCGGCAATTGAGGTGAATGAAGTTTTTACCGCAGCGCAAGCCGCAGCTGACCAATATCTTGCTTCTATAAAGTCCAAAACTGTTGGTATGCAGCAAAAAATAAAGAAAACGCAAAAACAGTGCGATGAGCTACTTGCTAAAGCACAGTTGCAAGCAGCGAGAATTCTTAAATCCGCAAAAAAGAAAGCGGCAATTATGATTGCTGAGGCTGAAGCTGAGGCAGCAAAAATCAAAGGGAATCCTAAGGTAAAATAAGCTCTTTAATGGCCGCATTTAGCCGATGGAATTAACAATAAAGGATTTGATGTGAAAATGAAAGGCAAAAAAAGCTCTCCTGTTGAAGTGCCCACCTTAGAGCAGATTGAGGCAGAGCGCAACCGAATTAAATATAAAACTCGCTATACGAGTGTGCTGCGCAGCACATTAGGAGTTTTGATTGTTGTGGCGGCCATTGCTATTTTGGTGGCAACTTTGTGGATGCCGGTTTTGCAAATTTATGGCACCTCTATGTCTCCCACTCTGGTGAGTGGGCAGATTGTATTGGCACTGAAGGGTGACTACCAAACTGGGGATATATGCGCCATGTGGCTTGGCAATAAGCTGTTGGTTAAACGAATTATAGCAGGCCCGGGCTCATGGGTGAATATAGATTCAAAAGGAAACGTCTATGTGGACGGAAAACTATTAGATGAACCTTACCTTGAGCAAAAGGCTTTGGGAGAATCTAATTTGTCCTATCCTTATCAGGTGGGCGAGGGCAAATATTTTGTAATGGGTGACAACCGTGCAGCTTCCATAGATTCTCGAAACACGCAGGTGGGCTGCATTTCCGATGAATATATGGTGGGGCGCATTGTGTTTCGCATCTGGCCGCTATCGGATTTTGGAAGGATTAATTAAAAGATAACTCGTGCAGGGAAGAGGTACTGCTTATGAAATATAACCTGGATCAACAGGCAGAACAATTTAAGAGAGGATATATCAAAAAAAGGCGTTGGCATAAGTTGGTGGCTATTTTGGCTTGTGTTACGGTGTTTGTCACTGTGTATGCCCTGGTGATGCCTGCCACCACCATGACGGGTGATGTTGCAGCCGGCAAAGTTGGGCCCTCGTTTGAAAGTGAAACCGTTAGTTTAGAGACTGGCTCAAATTATTCCAATCAGGGTGCATCCATCATGTATGAGGATAAAAACACCTACTCGAAAACTGATTCAGTTCAAAGTCAAACCGAACAAGATCCTCAGCAGGTCGTGCTCACAGCTGAAGCTGAGGAGGACAGTGGCGTTTCCGTTACTGTCAGCGGAGAATTGAACTCTAAAACAACTCTGCAGGTAACAAAAATGAGCGACTTCAATTTGCCTGAGGAATACCTATCAGAGAAAACAGAGCTTGTTGGCATGTATGATATAAGCCTATATCTAAACAGTGAAGAAGTTCAGCCAGAAAATAGCGTAACTGTAAGCATTGGCGGCATAGAAAATTTGAATGGATATGATATAAAGGTTTATCACATATCAGATGATGGCGAAATAAAAGAAGTTTCGGCATCGGTGGCTGCCAGTGGCACAATTTTATTCCAAACAGAAGGCTTTTCCGGCTTTGCTATTGCCAAATCTCCTCAAAGCGGAGCTGAAGGCACCGCCTATTATATAAGTAGCTCTGGGGTTGATTATAACTTAAAAAGCACGATTACAGTTAACAATAAGACCCTGAGTTCTCAGATGACCTTAAACAGCGGGGATGAATTCAGCCTCACAGTAAGTTGGAACCTTCCTTCTGCTGGTTCGTATACCGAAAATGACACCTTTGTTTATGAGCTTGAAGATGATATTTTTGCACTAAATGATTTTACAGGCAAATTATACAATAGTGATGGAACAATAGAATACGGCACCTACACAATCAGTGGCAGACAGATCACTGTGCGCTATAACAACGAGTTTTTTGACCTTAATAACAAATACTCATCTATTACAGCTAATGGTAAAATTATAATTGATGAAACCACGGTTATTTCGCAGGAAGGTTACACGATTAATGTTCCCGGACTTGAAAGTGTGGTGGTTCGTCTTAGAACCAATACAGGCATGACAATAAAAAAGGAATCTGAAAAACGCACAGTTGAAGGGGAAGATGGCACCCGTGAGGCTTGGGTGGATTACACAATTACCTTAACCTCTAATGGCTATAACGAGAATGTTAAGCTTACGGATAATTTTTATATTGATGAAGCAAATCCTCATAAAATCGGAACCACGGTTCCATCTGCAACCCTTAATGGAGAGCCCTATGCCTTAACCACAGATAAAGGTGATGCAACATCCACAGGTGCTGTTCAATCCAGCACTCCTGCCAGGGTAACGACGGCATCAATTTCTGAAATGAATGTGGGTGATGAGCTCATAATTAAATATTCGGCAAAACTTACCTTTGAACCAAATGCCGTGAGCCAATCATATTACGGTGATGTGAAAATACATAATATTGTTACGGCGGAAAGTGACCAATGCTCACCCATAAGTGACCGTCGTGATGACAGCTTTAGCATAACCTATATTGATAAGGATGGCGGCAATTTAGATGGCAACCTAACCATGACCTACTGGAGAATTTATGTTTGCGGCGGCGAATATAAAACCCTTACTGTGCAGGATATTCTACCGAAAAATTGCCATATTTATCCCACCGATGATACTGAGGTTTCGGTTTATTCCGCCTCTGGCAGAAGCGCTAGTGGTGCACAGTATCTTTGCAGCATTTCATTTGCGCAGCTGAAGGCGGGTTATAAGGTAACATTCCCTGAAAGTGGTTGGGTGATGTTTTATTATGAATGTGAAGCGGATGATGACTGCACTGTAAAAAATGCGGCAAAAATAATTGAAACAAACAAAAATGCGGATTATTCCTTCTCCCACGGCACTGTTTCAGCCACATATGGCACGAAGGAGTGGGTTAGCGCGGGTGAAATTCCGGGGACATCCTTTGGGGAAAATTATTTTGACAGCCGTATTTTAAATGAAATTAACATCAGTGTTGGCACTGCAAGCGTGGATCTTGGAAGTGACTTCTATTTTGTAGATCAAACAAAAGACCAAAACGGAAACAGTGTGCATCATTTCCCGGGAAACGTTAGTGAAACAATTGTTTCCATTGAAGTTGAAGATTCCAATAATCCAGGAACCTACATAGATGCCAAAGACCGCTTTGATGTAACTCTGAAAAAAGAGGTAACCAAAAGTGGAAGCAATTATGACAGCATGTATTTCTATTTTGTGGATAGCGACAATGATGGAAATTCTGATGTTATTCCCGGCAACTATAAAATTCGGTATTACACCATTGTGGAGCACGAAAAATGCTACGAAAGAAGTGAATATTGCCAAATAAGCAATTATCTTTACTGGAGCAATGGCAGTTCTTCGCTGTCTGGAGGAGGAACAAAGCAGCGATGGCGAGCTTATACTTGCCTTTGGAAGGAAACTAAGAGTGCTGTAAAGATAAAAAATGATGAAATTGTCTGGAAAATAGGCAATTTGGGCATAACTTACAGGCTGTATGATCTGGATACGCAAAAGGATATGCGTTCTGAATCAACTATATTCAGGAAATATTCCACAGTGGTGGACACCCTGCCTGCCGGAGTTGAATTTGTGGCTGCAGCCTATGGTAATGAGAACCTTGTGGCAGGTGGAGAGGATAACGTAGCACCTACAAAAATTACTTATAATGCCGATGGAACCACAACCCTTGAATTTCCAATATGTAAGGACCCTAATGCTGTGCAGGATTTATACATTTTAACGAAATACAGCGATTATAATGCCCTTACTGAAGCGGTTGGAATAACAAACTCAGTGCAAATTTCATTAAAGACTGAAGAAAACGGGCCAGCATATGAGCCGAAGCGCTTAAAAATAACTGCTAAAGCCACTCTGCAGCCGCCGGTTGTTGCGAATAAATCAGTTGAATATAATTCCAACACCGCACCCTATGCGGAATATACGATTATTATTAATAGTGCTGCCTCTGATTTGATTACAAATGAAGATGCACCTCAAACCTTTGAGCTGCACGATAACATGGGCTCGGCTTTAGCCATTGATGCATCCACCTTACTAATTAACGGTAAAGATATCTCTTCATATCCTAAGCTTAAATTGGCCACCACAGGAGGTGGACAGTCCTTCATTTTGTCTGGTCTTGAAGATGAAACTGCTTATACCATAACCTACAAAGCCCTTGTGCTGTTGAAGGCAGGCGAGCAGTTTACAAATGAAAACGCAAAAAATGAAATTGAAATCCCGGGCATTGAAATCACGAAACCTTCGGTGATGGAAACATACATTTCAGGTGCTGTTTATGGCTCTAGCGGAACTGCCGGAGGAGAGTATGGGCTTGTGAGAGTCAGCAAGGTGGATGACCGCACCGCGCCGCAGCCTGTTGAAGGAGCGGTGTTTACAGTGTATAAAATCGGCACCATGGATGAGGTGGCTTCGCTTTCAGTTCTTCCTGAAGACGGCACGGTGGTGGGCACCCTCACAACTGGTCAGGATGGTTTTACAGCCTTTCAGCAGGTTGATTTCGGGGTGATTTATGCAATTAAGGAAACAGCTGTGCCAAGTGGCTATTTGTCCTCTGGCGAGATAACATATTTTGGATACCGCAGCTGGGAAATGGATAAGAATGGAGCATCCTTCCCCAGTGTTGTGCAGGATTTAACCGATAATCTTGCGCATACCTTCAATTTCATTAACCAGGCATCGGTGGAAATTACCATCACAAAGATTGTGGATGGTTCATCAACAAACAGCGAGGCTTTTCCCTTTACTTTAACCAGCACCACGGAAATGAAGCCGGGAGAGGGCTATGAGCTGTCAGAGGAAAATAAGAAGGCAACCTTTAATCTGAAAAATGGAGAAAGTGTTACCCTGACTGTTTACACCGGCTCCGAAATTACTCTGACAGAAAATAAGCATAACGGCTATGTGGTAACAATTAAGGAAGGTGATGAGCTGTTGAAAAATGGCGATAGCGCCACCTTTAGTGTGGATGAGGTGGTTAAGCGAAATATCACTGTTTACAACACCCCCGGCGTCGTGCTGCCTGAAACCGGCGGCATGGGCACTCATTGGATTACATTTGCAGGGGTGCTATGTTTAGCATCTGCTTTTGTAT
>CAVEWD010000031.1:0-9406 GCA_963619195.1 bacterium
GCGCAGGCGGCGGCTTTGATGGTTTTTCCGGCTTCACAGGCTTTTCCGGAGGCGATTACTCCGACATTTTCGGCGATATTTTCAACATGTTCGGCGGAGGCGGCGGAGGCGGGTTTTCCTCAAGCTCCTCCAAAAGAGGGCCGGCCAAGGGCTCAGATTTAAGGGTTAATTTAAACATCACCTTTGAGGAGGCTGCCTTTGGCTGTGAAAAGAAAATTAAGCTTAGCCGAAAGGAAAGCTGCACCGGCTGCGGCGGTTCCGGCGCAAAGGCCGGCACTAGCCCGAGAACCTGCGATAAATGCGGCGGCACAGGTCAGGTGAGGGCAACTCAGAAAAGCATTCTTGGCATGATGCAAACCGTGCGCCCCTGCGACAAATGCGGTGGGAGTGGCGAAATTATAGATAGCCCCTGCGAAAAATGCGGCGGCACCGGCACAGAGAAAAACACCCGCAATATCACCGTGAAAATTCCAGCCGGAGTGGACAACGGCAGCGTGCTTCCTTTAAGGGGAGAGGGCAATGTCGGTGAAAAGGGCGGCAGAAGCGGCGATGTTTATATCGTAATAAGCGTTAAGCCCCACGAAATCTTTCAGAGAGAAGGCTGCGATGTTTATTTGGAAACACCAATTTCCTTCGTGGATGCAACCTTAGGCTGCGAGCTTAAAATTCCAACCCTGGAGGGAAATGTGAAATTAAAAATTCCCGAGGGAACTCAAAGCGGCACCGTGTTTAAGTTGAAGGGCAAGGGAATTGCCAACCTTAACGGCTACGGCAAGGGCGATGAATTTGTGAAGGTGAATGTGGAAATTCCAAAAAAATTAAACGCCAAGCAAAAGAGTGCCTTAAGGGATTTTGCGGAAATTTCCAACGACGGAATTTTTGAGAAAACAAAGAAATTCTGGGACAGCGTAATGAAATAACTAAATTAAATAAACAGTCATTGAAATAAAGTCAATGGCTGTTTTTTTATGCCTGGTTTTTCTTAATTAATCTCACCCGTGAAAAAAATTGCTACACCTTCATTATAAAGTGGTTTTTGTGAAATTCCAAAAGCCCGTCGGCTTGCATTTTCCCCAGTTCGCTGGAAAGGCCGCTTCTTTCCACAGCAAGGTAGTCTGCCAGCTGTTGGCGGCTGAAGGGAATGTCAAATTCATAGCTCCCCGCTCGCCTTGCCTCTGAGGAAAAATAAGACATAAGCTTTGCCCGTGTGGAACGCTGGCTTATGTGGGTAAGCTTTTCGTTGAAGATAAGGTTTTTTCTGGCCAGTTCCCTTAGGAGATTTTCAATAACCCTGTTGTGGTGGCTGCAAGCTGAGGAGCACACATTCAAAATGCGCTTTGCGTTTAAAAAGGTTACCGTAACAGGGGTTTGTGCCACCACACTCACATTTAAAACAGCTCCCGGGCTGCAGGCAAAGGCTGCCGCAAAGCTTTGGGAGGGCCCGGCCTTAGATATAATATTGCGGTTTCCCCAAATGTCCTCCTGCACCACCAAAACGCTGCCTGAAAGCACAAGCCCAATGGAGGTGGTTACATCTCCCTCTCTCATTAAAAAGGCATCCTTAGGAAATTCTTCTATTTTTGCCTCCAGACAAGAAAGCATGGCGGCAATTTCCTCCTCTGAAACTCCAAAAAAAAGCTGTGAGGCACGAATTATTTGTAAATATTTTTCCATAAAATCACCTTATGTTGAAATTTCAACCGAATTGTTGGGTAAATTATAATATAATGTGCCTGTAAAATCAAGGAGGGAATATTATGATTAGAAAAATAATTGAAATAGATAAAGAAAAATGCAACGGCTGCGGTGCCTGCGCTCAGGCCTGCCACGAGGGAGCCATTGCCATGGTGGATGGTAAGGCAACTCTTATGAGAGATGACTACTGCGACGGCTTCGGTGACTGCCTTCCCACATGCCCCACAGGCGCAATTTCCTTTGTGGAGCGGGAAGCTGAAGCCTATAACGAGCAAGCTGTTATGGAAAACAAACAAAAGAAAATGCAAAAGGAAGGCATGGCGCTGCCCTGCGGCTGCCCCGGAACTGAGGCAAAATCAATTTTAAGAAGTGAGCAAATTGCAGAAACCTCCCATAATTGCCCAAGCGTCAGCAGGCTTTCTCAATGGCCGGTGCAAATTAAGCTTGTGGCGGAAAACGCCCCTTATTTTGACGGAGCCAAGCTTTTGGTGGCTGCCGACTGCACAGCCTATGCCTATGCGAATTTCCATGAGAAATTCATAAAGGGCCACATCACCCTGGTGGGTTGCCCGAAGCTGGATAACATAGACTATTCGCAGAAGCTCACTGAAATAATTAAAAACAACAACATTAAAAGTGTGGATATCGTGCGCATGCAGGTGCCCTGCTGCGGTGGGTTGGAAAATGCCGTGAAAACCGCCCTTAAAAACAGCGGAAAGTTCATTCCCTGGCAGGTGGTGGTTATTTCCACAGACGGAAGAATTATTGAGGATTAATACCGAATAAAAATACACTGCAAAACCTAAAAACAAAACGGAGGATTTTATTTATGGAAAACAAAATGTTTTGCTTTCAGTGCGAACAAACTTCGGGCTGCAGCGGCTGCACAGGTAAGGCCGGTGTTTGCGGAAAAAGCTCAGATGTGGCTCAAATTCAGGACAAATTAACTGGTGCTTTAGTGTCCCTTGGTCAACTAGCGAAGGATTGCGAAAATGTGGAGGAGTCCACCTTCAAGCTTGTAATTGAAGGGCTCTTTGCCACCCTCACCAATGTGAACTTTGATGATAAAGTTCTGGGAGAATTAATCAATAAAGCCCATGAGGAAAAGAAAAAATATTCCAGCTGCCCTTCATGCCTTGAAAATGACTACAACATGAATCTTGTTTGGGAAGCAAATGAGGATATAAGAAGCTTAAAGTCCCTCATTCTCTTTGGAATCCGCGGTGTGGCTGCCTATGCCTACCATTCAATGGTTTTAGGTTATTCAAGCCCTGAAGTTAACCGTTTCCTTCTTAAGGCTCTTGATGCCATTGGACAAGACTGGGGAATGAATGAGCTTTTGCCAATCGTTATGGAGGTTGGTGAAAAGAACTACAAGTGCATGGAGCTTTTGGATAAAGCCAACACAGAAAACTTTGGAAATCCATCTGCTGTAAGCGTGCCTCTTAAGGTGGAAAAGGGCCCCTTTATCATTATAACCGGCCACGACCTTAACGATCTTAAGCTTCTTTTGGAGCAAACAGAAGGCAAGGGAATTAACATCTACACCCACGGCGAAATGCTTCCTGCTCATGCATACCCGGAGCTTAAAAAATTCGCTCATTTAAAGGGAAATTTTGGCACAGCATGGCAGAATCAGCAAAAGGAATTTGCCGATGTGCCCGCTCCAATAGTGTTCACCACCAACTGCTTAATGCCTCCTAAGGCAAGCTATTCCGACAGAGTGTTCACCACAGAAGTGGTGGGCTACCCCGAAATTAAGCATATTGGCGATAATAAGGACTTTTCTGAGGTTATAAACAAGGCTTTGGAGCTTGGCGGTTACAGCGAAGATAAAGAATTTAGCGGCATAAACGGCGGCACCAGCGTTATGACAGGCTTTGCCCGCGGAATGGTTTTAGGCGTTGCCGATAAGGTAATTGAGGCTGTAAAGGCCGGAGCTATCAAGCACTTCTTCCTGGTGGCTGGCTGCGACGGTGCTCGTCCGGGCAGAAATTACTACACAGAATTTGTTAAGCAAACTCCCTCCGACACAGTGGTTTTAACCCTGGCCTGCGGAAAATACCGCTTCAACGACCTGGATTTAGGCACAATTGGCGGTCTTCCACGTCTTATGGATATTGGTCAGTGCAACGATGCCTACAGCGCCATTCAAATTGCTCTGGCTCTGGCGGATGCCTTTGGCTGCGGCGTGAACGACCTTCCTCTTTCCATGGTTCTTTCATGGTATGAGCAAAAGGCAGTGGCAATTCTTCTCACATTGCTTTATTTAGGCATTAAGGATATTCGCCTTGGCCCAACCCTTCCTGCCTTTGTTTCACCAAATGTTTTAAACTACCTGGTGGAAAACTTCGGCATTGCGCCAATCACAACTCCTAAAGAGGATATTGAGGCTCTTTTGAAATAAGCCGTATTATAATAAATTGCACATAAATTTTAATCTTTGAAACAGGCAGCCCAAATTAGGGGCTGCTTGCTTGTTTTATAAAAAAATAACAGCCCCTAAAGGCTGTTTAATGCAAAAATAAAATGGTCGGAGTGAGAGGATTCGAACCTCCGGCCCCCTGAACCCCATTCAGGTACTCTACCAAACTGAGCCACACCCCGATTGCTTTATTATTATAAACCAACTTACATTTACAGTCAAGAAATCAAAAAAAATATTTTGTGTTGCATTAAATGCCCACTTTTGTTCTGCCTAAGCACGCGGATGTGCTATAATTCTACGAGAAAATTTTAGCTACATTGTAAGTCATGAGCCCTTGCGGGCCTTTAGGAGGAATATATATGCTTATCATCGGAGCCCATATGTCAATTGCGGAGGGTTATGAGAAGGCAGCCCAAACTGCCCTGTCAATTGGCGCCAACACTTTTCAGTTTTTCACCAGAAACCCCCGAGGCGGCTCTCCTAAGCCCTTGGTGCCTCAGGATGTTGCCGGACTTTGCGAAATTTTAAATAAAAACTCCTTTGGTCCCCTTCTGGCCCATTGCCCCTACACCGTGAATATGGCCAGCGACAAGCCTCAGGTGCGCACAGGCGCCAGAGAGCTTATGAGCTATGATTTGAACCTTCTTAATGAGCTGCCCTGCAAAATGTATAATGTGCACCCGGGAAGCCGAAAAAAGGACACTCCAATGGAAGGGGTGGAGCGAATTGTCAGCGCTGTGAACGACACCTTGAAAAATGAGCATGAGGCCATGTTTTTGTTTGAAACCATGAGCGGCAAGGGTGGAGAAATGGGCAGAAATTTTGATGAAATTTCCCAAATGCTTGAGGGAATTGAGCTCAAGGATAAAATCGGGGTGTGCTTCGACACCTGCCATGTGTACTGCGCCGGATACGACATTAAAAATGACCTGGATTCTGTTATGACTCAGTTTGATAAAAAAATAGGCCTAAATCGGCTTAAAGCGGTGCATTTAAACGACACCGTGAATGATTTTAACACCCATAAAGACCAGCACGCCCGGCTGGGAGAGGGCTATTTAGGCCGGGATTTTTTCATAAGGCTAGTTAACCATGAGGCCTTCAGGAACGTGCCCTTTTATTTGGAAACCCCCAACGACTCTGCGGGCTATAAGACAGAAATAGATTTTATTAAGGATAATTACAAATGGTAGCAAAAAAAAGGCTTGTTGCGGCATTTACGGCTTTAGCGTGCACTGCCGCGGCAATACTTGCATTTCTCCCTAAGGAAGATGATAAATTTATATATAAAAGCTCCCTGGGCTTTAGTTTTGAGGCTCAATCAAGCGCTGAAATCACTGAGCTTGACGGAGGCCTAAGCGTTGAAGATGGGAACGTTTTAATAAAAATCAGCGTAAGCGATGCCTATGATGATGCCAGCGAAGAATGCCGCGAGCATCTTGAAAGGGAAAAATTAAATTTGGAATCCGGAGCTTATAACTCCAACTATTTTAACTATGCCTACGTAACCAAGCTTTTCGGCTATCTTCTTGGCGGCAGTCAGAATGAATATGTTGCTGTGGGCATAACAAAAACAACCCTTGGCAAAAATGACGCCATGGCCTACTATTCCCAGTTCTGCTCTGAAGATGAAAGCAAATGCGGCTACATTTTTGAAACAGTGCAAAAGGCTAAGTGTTACATAATTGTGGTTTATATAAACGATGAATTTGAAAATATTTTCAACTACAATGAAGCTGTGAGGGGATTTGTGGAGGGCATAGAGTTCTAACACTGATTTGACCAAGTAAAATAAAATGTTTTATCTAAGAGGTTTTAGACGGCCTCTTTTATAATAAAAAAACGGCTCTATGCCGCTGAATTTACACTGGCGGAGAAGGAGGGATTTGAACCCTCGCGACGCTTTCACATCCTACACCCTTAGCAGGGGCGCCTCTTCGGCCACTTGAGTACTTCTCCGAATTAAAAATAATTATTCACTTGCTTTAATATTATAAAGCAAACAAACTCTCTTTGCAAGAGATTAGAAAAAATATTTATATGTTCTCTTTCCGGCTCTGGGGCACCTTTAAGATTAGCCTTCCCTGGCGTCGCAGCCAACTCAGCTATTTAGCAAACCAAAAATTTCGTTTTGCATTGTTGCTTCGTTGCTGCTCTTTACGTATTTTTCTTCTTGTCACCTTTTGTCATTTACAGACACTGCCCAATATGTTAATATATTAGTGCCAAGTAAGTGCCTATTGGAAAACTTTTGCTTGCAATAATTATAATTTAATGCTACAATAGCAAAAATAGGCTGATATGCCAAAATGAAATGCCAATTTTATGATCATAGAAATGGAGAAAGAAATGAAAAAGAAAATAGTGTGCGTTTTTCTTTGCCTGCTTTTGAGTGTGTGCCTTTTGCCCTCATCCGCATTTGCTAGAGTCGATATCGGTAAAGTGAATGTTGTAGTGAATAAACCCGAGGCGGGGGCTGCGCCCAGTGCGCCAACCGTAACCACAGATGCAGTGGATGATGCTATTACACTCACTTCATATGAATGGTCCAGACTCACCTTTGATGACTTCTATAGTAGTCATTATGGTGGCAGTGACCTTTTCTGGGATAAATTTACGGGAAGTGAATTTGAGCCTGCTTATGTTTATAGGCTGGATGTTTATGGCATTGTTAATGAGGGGTATACCCTTTCTGATAACATTTACGGTTATGTGAACGATATCGCCGCCGACAATTTCACTGATATTTGGGAATCTGATGAGTCCGGCACGATTCATATTCACATTTGGAAAGCATTTGAGCTTTATTCAGTTCCTGATTCCTTGAACTTTAAGCTTAATGGCTATGAAGCCGGCAAAACCTTTGAGGAGCTCACCATGGAAAATAAAAACGGAGAAGCCCTCCTTTGGGGTGGAGATGAATGGTATGAGGCCTTCGTTATTGTCACGGTGGATGGAAGCGACATAAATGAAGCATTTGAGGACCTTGACAACCACTCAGGGGATGAGGTGCTTGAAAAAAATAAAGACTACTATGCCATTGTGGAGTTTGAAATGGCCCTTGGGTATGACTATTGGGGAAATAATGAGAATATTAAGCTTGAAACCCCCTATGGCACTGTCTCCTGCACTTATCTATATGGCGTCATCGGCGATGGCGAAGTTTATGCAATATTTAAGCTGCCTCAGCTGAAGGACATTTCTCCAAAAACCTCCGATAACTCAAATGCCTTTGTGTGGTTTGGCCTTATGGCTGCCTCTTTGGTTTGCTTAGGTGTGGTGTGTGTTAAAAAGAAAAAATTAAATTAGTTTCTTTCCTTTAATTAATATGTGGCTGCCTTGGCAGCCATTTTTTCTTGTAAGTTATAAAGGGGTAAATCCCCCTAAACCCTTTAAATTTTGGAATTTGTATACTATAATTAACCCCATGAAATATTCAAATGCCTACGCAAAAATTAACTTAGAAAATCTTGTAAATAACTATAAAATGGTCTGCTCTCATAATGAGGGCAAAACCCCAATCTGCGTTGTGAAGGCCGACGCCTATGGCCATGGCAGCATAATGTGTGCCAAGGCTCTGGAAGGTGTTGGGGCTAAATGGTTTGCAGTGGCCTCTTTAGATGAAGCAAAAGAATTAAGAGAAGGCGGAATTAACGGCAATATCCTAATCCTTGGTTATATTCCCCTGGAGCGCCTGGATGAATTTGTTTTAAACAACCTCGCCTGCGGTGTTTACTCCCTTTCCTTTGCAAAAGAGTTAAATAATGTGGCACGCACTCTTGGAAGGGTGGTAAATGTGCACATTAAGCTCAACACCGGCATGAACCGCCTGGGCTTTGATTGCAGCAAGGCGGATTTTGAAGCTAAAATCAGGGAAATTGTCTCCCTTGAAAATCTTAAAATCACCGGGGTGTTTTCCCATTATTCCACCTGTGATGAGGCTGATCTTTCCTACAGCGAAATGCAGCGCAGCATTTTTGAGAAAGGCGTTGAGCTAATAAAAAACTGTGGCGCCAACTTAGAACTGGTGCATATTTCCAACTCTGCTGCTTCCCTTTGGTTCGATTGCAAAACTTCAAATGCCTTCCGCCCGGGAATTGTGCTTTATGGAGTCAGCCCTCTTCCGCAGAGAGTGTTTCAAGGCGAGCTTAAGCCGGTTATGAGCCTCTTTAGCCATGTTGCCAACATCTTTGTTTTGAAGGAAGGGTGTAGCCTTGGCTATGGCAGAAAATACACTGCCCCCTCCAACAGAAGAATTGCCACCCTTTCTGTTGGCTATGCCGATGGCTATTTCAGGGCTCTTTCTAACAAAGCCTGGGTTTATATAAAGGGCCACCGCGCTCCTGTGGTGGGAAATGTTTGCATGGATATGCTCATGGTGGATATAACCGATGTGCCCGCCGTTCATGTGGGGGATGAAGCTGAACTTTTTGGCGAGCACATAGATGTGTGCGAGCTCTCTTCCCTTGCCGGCACAATTCCCTATGAAATCATGTGTGCCCTCAGCAAAAGGGTTAAACGTATTTATGAGTGAGGTAAAAAATGAAAAGAGCAATAATTGGATGCGGAATAATTAAAAGCGATATTGAACAGATTGTGGAAAGTCTTCCCTATGAATGTGATGTTTTCTGGATGGATGAGTCTTTGCATGACCGCCCTGAGAGGCTTCACGATGTTTTGCAGGAGAAAATAAATGAGCTATGCGACTACGATGAAATAATTCTCACCTTCATGCTTTGTGGTAATGGTCTTTTAGGCCTTAAAAGCGAAACCTCCCGTTTGGCGTTTATGCTTGGGGACGACTGCGTTTATGCCACCATGTGCGACAGAGCCGACTATTCCGACTTAAGGCGCACCAGCATTTTCACCAGCCGTGCATGGCTTAACACTAAGAAAAACACTCTGGAGGAATATGAACGCAGTGTTAAGCGTTATGGTGAAAAAAGAGCAAAAAGTATTTTTGAAATGATGTATAAAAACTACAAAAACATTGTGTATATGCAGCTGGAGCCGGAGGTTTCCCTTGCAAGCAAACAAAAGGCCGAAAATATGGCAAAGCAGCTGGGGCTTGAGCTTTTATATAAAGAGGGTTCTCTTGATTTCTACAAAGAGCTTTTTGATGTCAGCCACGCCTCATCTCGCATCTGTGTTTTGGAGCCGGGAAATGCTGTTACTGCAGATATGTTCATGAGGTCGGCAAAATGAAGGTAACCGTTGTAG
Source organism: bacterium (assembly GCA_963619195.1). GTDB lineage: Bacteria > Bacillota > Clostridia > Eubacteriales > Anaerofustaceae > RUG14186. Next base: position 9,344 of record CAVEWD010000031.1, read on the forward strand.
GGGCAGGGCGTTGGGGCAGTCTCATTGCCTGGTACCTTAACAGGCAGGGGCAGTGTGTGAGCC
>CAVEWD010000032.1:0-9312 GCA_963619195.1 bacterium
AACTATAATAGTTCGGGAGGTGAAAATCTTGGCAAACATCAAATCAGCTAAAAAAAGAGCTATTACTAATGAAAAGAGAAATTTGCGCAACAGAATGGTTAAGACAAACCTTAAGACAACTGAAAAGCAATTTTTGACAGCTGTTGCTGAAGGTGATGTGGAAAAAGCTCAGGCAGAATACAGACTCGCTTCAAAGAAGTTTGATATGGCTGCTACAAAGGGAATTATCCACAAGAATGCTGCTAATAGAAAGAAAAGTCAGTTAGCAAAGAAAATTAACACCATAGAAGCTTAAGACAGTATATGAAACCTTGAGGGTAACCGAGAGGTTTTTTTCATATCATGGAGGTTTTCTTATGATTAATTTTGACTCCTCAGGCAGTGTAAAGGGGATTGGTGTTGATTGCACTCGAATATCACGCTTTGCTAAACTTGAGGTGAATGTTCTAGAGAAGCTCGCCCGCAAAATACTTACAGAACAGGAATATTTTGATTATTCATCATGCAATAATAAACCTAAAAAGCTTGCATGTTTTTTCTGTTGCAAAGAGGCTGTTTCAAAAGCTCTAGGAACGGGGTTTTCATGCTTTGGATTTTCTGATATAATGATACTGAAAGATGACAATAATCGGCCATATGTTTCTTTAAACAGAAAGGCTGCTAATGTGGCTGGTGAAAAGGGAATTTCCGCAATAAAAGTTTCGATTACTCATGAGGGCGATTATGTAATTTGTTTCGCAGTATCGGAATAATAAAGGAGGATGAATGGTATGAAAGAATGGATATGTAAAAACATTAAGTGGTTTTCACAGGGCTGTTTAAGATTTGACTTTGGTGGCAAGGTTATATACACAGATCCTTTTGGGATTGATTCTGATTTAAGAGATGCAGATTATATCTTTATTTCTCATTCCCACTTTGATCATTTTTCGCCGGATGATATTGATAGAGTGATGAAAAAGGACACCGTATTCATCTTTCCAAGATCGATGAAAAAAGAGGTTGGAAAGTATTCAGATTACCAGATAATATATGTAGCTCCCGGTGATTATGCTGAACTTGCCGGCAATATAACTTTTATGGCTGTTTGTGCTTATAATATCAATAAAACGCAATGTCACCCTAAGGAAAATAATTGGGTGGGGTATTTATTTGCATTTGATGGCATGCAGTTTTATTATACTTCTGATACAGAATTGATACCAGAAATGAAAGATATACACGCTGATGTGATATTTACTCCTTTAGGGCAAACGTACACTATGGATAGCGTGGAGGATGCTGCAAAAGCTGTTGTTACAACCGGAGCAAAGTATGCTGTGCCTATTCACTTTGGAAAATATGAAGGCGAAGTGGGGGATGTGGAAAAATTTGAAAAAGTCCTTCTGGGAAAGGCTGAAGTTTTCACATTATGATTGATGAAAGAGATTACCTTGAATCTAAGCTCAAACAGGCTAATATAGCTTTAAGCGATGATGCAATATCTAAATTGCTTAGGTTTAAAGCGTTGGTTTTGAAAAAAAATGAAGTGATGAATCTAACAGCCATAACAGAAGCTGAAAAATTCATTGATTTGCACATAATGGATTCCCTGACAGTGCTTAAGTATATTCCTGATAATTCAAATGTTATAGATGTGGGCACAGGGGCAGGCTTTCCTGGGATGGTGCTTAAAATAGCATCTGCTGAAATCTGCATTTCGCTTTTGGATTCGCTTAGAAAACGGGTTGATTTCCTTAGTGAATGTGTTTCGGAATTAGAACTCACTGGTGTAAATTTGCTTAATGGTAGAGCTGAAGAATTTTCTAAAATGACCATGTATCGGGAAAAATACGATATTTGTGTGTCAAGAGCTGTGGCAAAGCTGCCTCTTTTGTGTGAATATTGCATTCCTTACGTAAAAACAGGCGGACTTTTTATTGCAATGAAAAGCAAAGGTGCAGAAGATGAACTTAAGGAATGCGGAAATGTTCCTAAAGAATTAGGCTGTAAGCTTGAAGAAGTGGCTGATGTGAGAATTCCTGGAATTGATGAGGTTCGTACATTGATTTTATTTAGAAAATGCAGCGAAACACCTCTTTGTTATCCTCGTAAAAATAGTGTTTTAAAAAAGCTGTACAAATAGCTTGTGCAGTTTTTTTAAGCTCTGATGCCAATGGTTTTGTTTTATATTGGTTTTACATATTTACTCATCTTCATAAATTACTTCTTTTGGCACCACTGTGGGAATTTTATCGAAATAAGCAAAACCCGCAGAAGCAGGGAATTGAAACCCAAGCTTGCTGCGAGTTTTTAATATTTATGAGATTAAATCTTTGCGTGCAAAATAGTTTGTCAAGGTGGCGTATTGCACTGTTGACAACGCATTGTCTATGCGTTAATCTTTTTTTGGTTGATGCACGCTGGCTTCCGTGGTAAGAAGCATAGTTGCGGAACTAACTGCGCTTGTAAGCGAGCTCTTGATAACCTTTGCTGGGTCAATGACGCCGGCTTTGACTAGGTCTTCGTATTCTCCTGTTAAAGCATTGAATCCGAAATTAACATCATTGTTGTTTATAACCTTATCGGCCACAACGCCAGCATCCATTCCCGCATTTTCAGCAATTTGTCTTAAAGGAGCTTCTAGGGCATCTCTGACAATTTTAGCTCCTGTTTTCTCATCTCCCTCTAGGCTGTCTACTAGTTTATCCACTTCAGGTATTGCTAAAATCAAAGCTTTCCCTCCGCCAGGAACAATACCTTGTTCTGCGCTTGCATAAACAGCGTTAATGGCGTCCTCCATGCGGTATTTTCGTTCAAACATTTCAAGCTCTGAAACTCCGCCAACGGTAATTAATGCGAGACCGCCTTGAAGTATTGCCAAGGTATTTTGGAGTTTCTCAATTTCATAATCCTCTTTTGTAACTTTAAGCAGATCTCTAACCTGCTTTATCATTATTTGGGTTTCTTCGCTGTTTGCGCCTGCAGGATTTTGAATTATTGTATTTTCTTTTTCGATTACCACCCTGTCAGCTCTGCCGCAAATCTCAAGCCCACATTCTTCAAGCTTCAAACCTGCTTCATTTGTAACCACCGTTCCGTTGAGAACGAGGGCAAGAGCTTTCATGTTTCTCTTCCTCGTGTCGCCATAGCCAGGACACTTAATGGCTGCTGCCTTTAAAACTCCTCTTGAAACATTAAGTGCTAGGGTTTTTAAAGCACTTTCTTCAACATCCTGCGCTATAATCAAAAGACTTGCGCCGTTCTGTGCAGTTTCCTCAAGAATTTTTATAATATCCTTGAAATTCTTTATTCTGTCTTCGTAAAGGAGAATATAAGGTTTATCCAACTCTGCACTTTTATTATTTTCGTTATTTATGAAGTGCTCTGAAAGATATCCGTTTCCAAGGTTAACACCGTTGGCATATGTGAGCACAGTTTCCATTTGTTGACTGTCCTCTATTGTGACTGCACCGTTTAAGCCAACCTTGTCAAAGGCATCAGAAATCATATCACCAATAAATTCGTCATTATTACCTGAAATTTTGGCAATCTGTTTAACATCGTTTTTATCCTTCACTGGGCGGCTTATTTTGTCTATTTCCTTTAGCACAACTTCTAATGCTTTATTTATGCCTTTGTTTATAATAACTGGGTTAGCGCCTGCAACGACATTTTTAACGCCTTCTTTTGCAATTGCGCGCGTTAATACAACTGAGGCTGTGGTGCCATCTCCAACTGTTTCGTTAGTTTTAACGGCAGCAGTTTTAATTATATTAGCCCCCATATTTTCAAAAGGATCTTCCAACTCTATTTGCTTAGCAATGGTAACTCCATCGTTTGTTACCAAAGGCACATCATATTTTTGGTCAAAGGCTACATTTCTCCCTTTAGGGCCTAAGGTTACCCTAACAGCGTCTGCTAATTTATCTATACCCGCCAGCAGAGCGTTGCGGGCTTGTTCATCGTATAAAATATTTTCCGACATAGTTCCTCCCAAAATCAATTTGATTTCTATGCTATAATTATAGCCTTTTTTTATGCTTTTACAATTAGTTTTAACTCATTTATGAAAAAAATAGCAATCAAAGCCGTTGTGTGCTGATAATTTTTTTTCGGTATATAAGAGGAATTTTATTTTGTGTTTTCTATAAAAGCTTCAAAAATACGTCTTGCATTTTTATCCACTTTATAAAGATATTCAGGGTGCCACTGCACAGCCCAAAGGAAGTTATGCTCAATTGAGTAAAACGCCTCGATTAAACCATCTTCAGAAACGGCCATAGGTTTAAGACAATTTGCGAGCTTTTTCACACCTTGATGATGCAGGCTGTTTACAAATATTTCGTTCTGTCCTAAAAGTTTGTTCAACGGTGAGTCTTGTATTAATTTTACATTATGTATATAGGCATCATACGGCTTTTGTTGAGAGTGTGTGATATGTGTTGGGAGTTGAGATGGAATATCCTGATAAAGTTTTCCTCCTAAAACAGCGTTTATTAGCTGTAGACCGCGGCATATGCCTAAAATAGGTAAATTAGCATCAAGTGCTTTTTTTAATAAAGGTACCTCAAATTCATCTCTTATGCTGCATGTTTTTTTTAGCTTGGAAGATGGATTTTCAAAATATATTTCGGGAGACACATCCTGCCCACCTGTAAAAATAATTCCATCGCACTTATTAATTATGACATCAAGCATTTGGCTACTATTGTAGTAGGATAGAATAACAGGCACACCGCCTGCATCAGCAATACAATGCATATATTCCGTAAGCATCCAAAGGCTATTATTCATATTTTGATCAATTAAAGGTGTTAAGCCTATTAAAGGCAATTTTGTGTTATTTTTATCCATATGATTAAGTAAATTGCAAGCCTTTCTTTAAATATTAATATTGAATTATAAAACTTTAGTGTTAAAAGTCAATATTGTGACAATGACAATGCAAAATTAATTATAATCATTTATTATGATTACTATCAGTTTAAATGTTTTATTATATTGGAATTTTGTAATATAATAGTGAAGGTATTTAAGTTGTTATAGTTAGCTTAATGAATCAAAGGAAAGTAAGAGGACATTTTTTAATATGGTGATTATCAAAATGCGCGATGGGGGAGAAATTAAGCTTGAGTTGGACGAAAAGAGTGCTCCTCAAACCGTGGCAAATTTTATAGAATTAGTTAAAGAAGGTTTTTATGATGGCCTTACATTCCATAGGGTTATTAATGGTTTCATGATACAAGGCGGCTGTCCGCTGGGAAACGGAACAGGTGGAAGTGGAAGAAACATTGAAGGGGAATTCTCATCAAATGGAGTGGATAACCCAATAAAGCATGCAAGGGGTGTTATTTCTATGGCAAGAGCAATGGATCCTAACAGTGCCAGTAGTCAATTTTTTATAATGCATAAGGATGCACCGCATCTTGACGGAAACTATGCTGCCTTTGGCAGAGTTGTCAGCGGAATCGAAGAGGTTGATAAAATAGCTGAAACAGATGTGGATTATAATGATAGACCTGTAGAACCGGTGGTTATTGAAAGAATTTATATAGAATAATCTGGGGTTGTTATGGATAAAAAGAAATCAGCGGTGAAGACTATAACCGCAGGACTATTGGCTGGCTCTATGGCTTTTTCTTTAGGGGAAGCCCAAAAGTGCGAAGTAACGCCACCTGAATTGTCTATGCATAATGAAATTATAAGTGACTCATTTAAAGCTGAAAAAATGGGGATTGAAATTTACACTGAAGATGAATATGATGAAAAGTGTAAACAGACAAAAAAAAGTAGCGCTTCCAAAACCGTATTGAATATCGTGAAAAGCGGTGCAATGTTTTTGGTGTGCCTGATTGTGAGAGTGATGCTTTGTGCTTTGGCGTCTATAAGTGGCATCCCCGTAAATTCATTTTTGGGCTTTGTAATAGATGTCATTGTGAATTTTATGATTATAGCACTCCTATTTGGTCTGATTTTTAAGCTTATGTATCCAAATCGAAGTTTGAGTGAGTTGTTTACTCCGAAAAATATTTTGCTTATGTTGGCAACTTCAGTTGTAATAACGTTTAGTAAGTACGCATTAGCTATCTTTTCAGATAAAGCGTATGAGATAGGTGTAGTTTTGCAAAGCATATTTACAATGTGCATTGTTTGTTGTTTGTGGTATAAAACATTTAATTTTAGTGGCAGTTTAGGCGAGATTATGTCTGCAATTCGCAATTCACGAAAGGGACGATTTTTGTTTGTTGCAATGATTTTAGGAACGCTTTTCTCTGCTGTTATAAAGATTCTTGCAAGGGAATCCATAAAAGTTGCTCCCTATGTTGACACTGCTTGTGTTTTTATAATATGCGCTTTGGTAGTATACTGTGGTTATGTATTATTTAGGCCAACGAAAAAAATTTTGCTTTTAAATTAAATTGAAATACTTCTAAAAATTAAGGAGGAATAAATGAGATATATTTATCGCACAAATGGTGTATGTGCCTATGAAGTACAGTTTGATCTTAATGATAATAAAGTGAGTGGAGTTCAGTTTACAGGCGGGTGTAACGGAAATTTGAAGGCAGTCTCAAAGCTTGTGGATGGAATGAGCCCTGAGGAAATATACGATAAACTATCCGGCAATGAATGCGGTGGAAAGGGCACCAGCTGTGCTGATCAGTTTGCAAAAGCTGTTATGGCTGCAAAAAAGAAACAGGAAGAGGAAACAATATAAATCATAATTCAAGGTCTGCCATAAGGCAGGCCTTGAATTATGTGGGGATTAACTGGAATTAACTCTAGAATCAACTGAATGCTCAGCTATGCTCATATTCCGCTTAAAATCTTGTTAAAAAGACGGTCAAATGGTATAATTAATTGTTTGATTTTGTATAATTGGGTAAATATCAAGGAGAGCACTAAGGTATGAAGAAAAAAGGTAAAAACTATGTTGTTGGTGCTATGGTTTTAACTGTTGGGTCGCTTTTGTCAAAATTTCTAGGAATGTTTTTTAAGATCCCCTTGGTTAATTATTTAGGTGACTATGGCATGGGGCTTTACGGTTATGCTTACCCACTCTATTCTACATTTCTAATGGTTTCAACTGCAGGACTTCCTTCGGCTGTTTCAAAAATGGTGTCCGAGAGTGTGTCAGGAGGTAATTACAAACAAGCATATAAGATATTTAATATTGCATTTGTAACTCTTGCTGTAATGGGTGGGGTTTCATCAATTGTGATGTTTGCTGGCGCTAATTTCTTTATAAGCATTTTTGATTGGGATCCTGAAGCATATTATTCTATCGTCGCAATTTCTTTTGCTCCGTTTTTTGTTTGTCTTATCTCTGTCGTGAGAGGTTTTTTTCAAGGAATGCAAAACATGATTTATACCAGCGTTTCCGAAGTTCTAGAGCAAATTGGGCGTGTGTTTGTTGGTGTGTTTCTTGCTATATATCTCATGAACACTAAGGGTGTTGCTTGGGGAGCGGCCGGTGCAACCTTCGGTGCCGTTGCCGGGGCAATGATTGCCTTTGTATTTTTATACATATCCTTCGCAGTTTACCGTGCGAAACACAGCGATGAATTAAAGCTTCAGCCTGAAACAATTGTTGTTCGAAATAATAAGGATATATTTAAAAATCTTGTTCTCATTGCAATTCCTATAGCATGTGGTAGCATCGTGACCACATTAATGGATTTGATTAACAGTATGACGATTACAAGTAGTCTTAAAGCTATAGGATATACGGCTAAGGAGGCCACTGACTTATATGGTCAGCTTACGTCAAAGGCGCAAACCCTCATAAATGTTCCTTTGGTTATAGGCTCATCTCTCGCAGTGAGTCTGGTCCCATCAATAAGCGAGTCATTTGTGAAAAAGGATATTCATAAGGCTCAAGCCAAGTCCACCCTTGCGGTAAGACTCGCATTTTTAATATCAGTGCCTGCATCTTTAGGTTTAAGCCTTTTAAGCGAGCCAATATTTAAATTGCTGTATCCTAAGGCATCCAGTGGTGCGCAGATGCTTTCTTATTTAGCATATACAGTTATTTTTACTGTGGCAATGTCAACCCTGCAGGGAATATTGCAAGGAGCTGGCAGATATTATGCTCCACTTAAAAATTTGTTAATAGGTGGAGTCGTTAAATATATTTTAAATGTAGTTCTCATTAGAATCCCTATTTTGAATATATATGGAGCAATAATAAGCTCCATTGTTGCCACATTTGTAATATTTGTTTTGGACTTTATTGATGTAAAAAGGTATGTGGGATTTGGCAAAATGTCACTTTCAATGATTAAAATAATTCTCTCATCCCTTATTATGGGGTTGATTTGTGTTTTCTCTTACCAAACAATGTGTGACTTTATGTTGGAGAAAATTGCGGTTGTGGTTGCAATATTTATTTCGATAGTTGTTTATGGCGTATCAATAATTGGAACAGGAGCCTTTAATTTGGAGGATCTTCGTTCTATAAGGAGCTGATTATGAAAAATATGACTTCTCCGTCACTTATAACGGAATACATGAATAAAAACGATTTCTTCTTTAAGAAAAATTTAGGCCAGAATTTTTTAAAAGACGAAAATGTTGCAAGAAAAATAGTTGAAGCATTGGAAATAGATCCAGAAGATACTGTGTTAGAAATTGGACCTGGATTTGGAGCACTGACACAGTTTTTAGTTCAGGAAGCCAAGGAGGTTGTGGTTGTTGAAGTTGATCCTTTCGCTATAAATGTTCTTAATGATGCATTTGAATCCTGTGATAATTTAAGAATTGTTCAAGGCGATATTTTAAGAACTGATATAGGCGATATACTTAGAAATTCGTTTATCAATCAAGGAAAGGTGAGGGCAATATCCAATCTTCCGTACTACATAACGTCATCAGTTATATTAAAATTGCTTGAGAATGAGCCACATTTTGAGAGTGTGATTGTGATGGTTCAAAAGGAGGTTTCTCAGCGGCTTTCTGCTAAGCCTGGGAACAAAGATTATTCAGCCTTTACTGTTCTATTAAATTACTACGCTGAGACGCAAAAGTTATTTGAGGTTAATCATTCTAACTTTATTCCTCAACCTAAGGTTGATTCTGCTGTGGTAAAGATAACCCCTTTTGAAGAACCTCCTGTAAAAGTAAAAGACAAGGATATTTTTAAAAAGACTGTTAAGGCAGGATTTTCAATGAGAAGGAAAACGCTTCAAAATTGCATAAGCAGTTTCTTTGAAATACCTAAAGATGAAGCCGCTAAACATATAAGGGAAGCTGGTTTTGAACCTTCTGTGCGCGGTGAAACATTATCGTTGAACGATTTTGCTTGTTTATCTGATGAGATGTGCTTAGTAT
>CAVEWD010000033.1:0-9009 GCA_963619195.1 bacterium
CCTCTGTGCTGGCCATAGCGCTTGATAACGCCCTGGTATCCTTTACCTTTGCTAACACCGTGGATATCTACCTTATCTCCCTCTTCAAAAACGTCTGCCTTAACTTCGTCTCCGAGGTTATAAGCTGCATCTTCAAGTCTAAACTCTTTAAGAGTTCTTGCTGGAGCAGTGTTTGCCTTTTCAAAGTGACCTTTTAAAGGTTTTGTTACATTCTTTTCTTTCACTTCGCCGAATGCAAGCTGAATAGCGCTGTAGCCATCATTCTCAACTGTTTTAACCTGTGTAACTGCACAGGGACCAGCCTGGAGAACTGTGACAGGAACTATAACGCCTTCGGGGCTGAAAATTTGAGTCATGCCCACTTTTTTAGCTATGATAGCCTTTTTCATTTTTTCCTCCATTAGCGGACCGCCCTTTGAACGCGGTCATAATTTTTTATTATTTGATCTCGACGTCGACTCCTGCCGGCAAATCAAGATGCATCAAAGCGTTAATTGTTTCGGGAGTTGGATCTGCGATTTCAATGAGACGCTTATGTGTTCTCATTTCAAACTGCTCCCTGGAATCCTTATATTTGTGCACAGCACGAAGGATTGTTACAACTTCCTTTTGTGTTGGAAGAGGAATAGGACCGCTCACCTGAGCTCCAGTCCTTCTGGCAGTCTCAACAATTTTAGCTGCCGATTGATCCATTACGAGATGATCAAATGCTTTGAGTTTGATTCTCATTTTTTGGTTAGCCATTAAAACCTCCTGTTTTTAGCGGCTTTGATTTGGACACCGTGCCGGGTGTTCCATTAACCCTTTACCGTGTTTCAACACGTGTCCGAACCGCCCCATTCTTGATGGCGACTAGCTCCGCGGAAATTACCGGCCCGGCGGCCGCAACCTCCCGCATCTTCGCTTTGCCGCGACAGTGTGCGATGCACGCAAAAACGCACCGCGATTCGTCGCAGCCCTATAATAATACACTAACAAAACGCCTTTGTAAAGCATTTTTTCACTATTTTTTAATTTTTTTTGCAAATTTTTTTTCATGTAAAAACCACTGTATAGAAACCGAATTTTGGCTTAACAATGGGCTCAACTGAATTTTAAGCAAAAATAAAAACAATTTCATTCCCCTGCTCTGGGAAGATTCCATTTAAAATATGCCGCACAAATTCTAAGAGCAACAACAGCCACGGCCCCTAAAAGCATGGCTGCGCCACCTCCCAAATGTTTCCAGCAGGCACTGCAAAGCACCGCACCAATTAACGAAGCACAGGCGTAAAAATGTCTTATAAATATCTGTGGAGTTTCCCCTGCCATCATATCCCTCATGACGCCTCCTCCAACACCGGTAACCGTGCCAACAAACACCAACAAAAACAGGTTATATTCCGCAGAAATTGCATATGCGCTTTTAACACCCACAACAGTGAACACCCCAAGCCCCACAGAGTCCATCCAAAGCATAAAACTCTCATAAAAGGCACTATGATTATTGATTTTTCTTCTCACCCAGGGAAGGAACACTACAACAGAGCTTAACAAAGCCACTGCCGCATATATTGGGTCCTGAAAAGTTTTAGGTGGAGTAATTCCCAAAATCAAATCGCGAACCACCCCTCCGCCAACTGCGGTGATAACCCCCAGCATAGCCACTCCAAAAATATCCATTTTCTTTTTTATTCCCACCAAGGCCCCTGACACCGCAAAGGCAATGGTGCCCACAATTTCAAAGGGAAGATACATGCTTGAATCCATTTTTCCACTCCATTTAGGAAATCATTTTACCACATATAATAATGCAGTTTATTATTTCCCGGGAAAAATTTAAGTCCATCCGAAAATTTTCATTAGATTTTAATTTCGCATAAAAAATTTTTTTCTTGTTTTGATGGCTCTAAAGGTATAATCTACTTATTATAATATAATGTAGTATAAATTCAAGCGAGGTATATATAAATGAAAGTATTATCCCTTCAAAGCATGCGTCAAACAGACAGCCAAAGCATAGAGGACCAAAATATAACAGAAACATTTCTCATCAAAAGAGCAGGCAAAGCCTGCTACGACAAAATGCAGGCAAACAAACTTTTAAAAAACCGCAACGACACCATTGCCCTGGTTTGTTCCCACTCCAACAACTCCGCCGATGGCTTTGCATTAGCTCTTTGCCTTTTAAAGGGTGGCTATAGAAACGCAAAGGTGTATTTCATAGGTGAAATTGCCAAAATGAAAGCCTCCTGTAAGGAAGTGTTTGATGAGCTTAATGAGAGCTTCCCAAATGCTGTTGTTACAATCCCCAACGAAGACATGGAAGAATTAAGGCTTGGGCTTGAAAAAGCTTCCCTGGTGGTGGATGCCATCATTGGTGTGGGCTTTTCCGGCACATTAAGGCCGCGTCAGACAAAGGTGGTGGAAATAATAAATGAATGCGCTGCAAAGGTGGTTTCCATAGATATCCCCACAGGAATCAATGCCGACACCGGATCCTTCAACCCGGTTTGCATTCACGCCGACTACACCCTGGTGATAGGCTGCTTTAAATATGGCAACCTACTAGGAGGCGGAGCAGACTACTCCGGCGAAAATCTCCTAACCGACATAGGCTTAAACGACTACGATGTTCCTTGCAGCATAATGCTGGAGGATGGCCTAATTAAAGGCTATGTGCCCCAGCGAAAAAACGATTCAAATAAATACGACTTTGGAAATGTGCTGGTGATTGGCAGCAATGTGGGCATGGCTGGTTCTGGAATCATGAGCGCCATAGCCTCCTTAAAAAGCGGCTGCGGGCTGGTGAGCATAGCCTGCCCGGAAAAAAATCTGGAAACAGTGAGCATTAAAGCTCCCCTGGAAATTATGACGCAGCCTATGAAAAACGACTACAGCGATATTGATTCTCTAATGAATAAAAAAGACACTGTGGTTTTCGGCATGGGCCTTGGTAAGGATGGGGATTTTGAACTTCTTTTAGCAAATCTGCTTAGAAGAGAAATAAACCTTATTGTGGATGCCGACGGATTGTATTACCTGGCCGTATTGAAGGATGAAATTAAAGATAAAAGGGCAAATTTGATTGTTACCCCCCACACAAAGGAGGCTGCCAATTTGCTTTATGTAAAAACCAGCGAAATTAAAAGCGACCCAATTGCCGCTGCCAAGAAAATTTCTGAAACATACAACTGCACCACGGTGCTTAAGGGCCACAACACCATAATCTGCGCTCAGGACCTAACCTCCTATATTTGCACAAAGGGCAACAGCGGCATGGCCACAGCCGGCAGCGGAGATGTGCTCTCGGGAATAATCGCGGGGGTTATGGGCAAGAGCTTTGGCCCCACAAAAGTCTGTCTGGGAGTATACATTCATGCTCTTGCGGGAGATATTGCTGCTGAAAAATACGGAAAAATCAGTATGACTGCCACAGATATAATTGAAAGCCTTCCCGCAGCCTTTCAGAGGGTGTTAAACTAACTTAATTATAAAACCCATATATAAAAACTAAGGGGCCGAAAACAGCCCCTTTTTAAATTTTTATTCCTCACTGAAAAAGCTTAAGCATCTTTGCCTGTAATCGGCTGCTTCATCATAAACTCCATGGCCATAGCTTGAATCATAAAGATAAATTTCGCAGCCTATTGCCTGGGCAATTTCCTTGGAGCCTTCAGGTGTTACCACCCAGTCCACCTCGGAGCCAATAACCAAAACAGGGCACTGAATTTTTGATAGTTCATCATAGCAGTTGAAGCTTTTGCAAGCCTCAGCCAAAATTATAAAGCGGCTGTATTCCTCATCTGTAATTCCCTTGTTAGAGGAGATTATGCTGTCGCGGTAGTTTTCCAAAGTTGCCTCGGAATAAATTTTATCGGCAAAGCTCTCTAAAAGAGCATCTTCGTTTTTCTCCTGAGCCAGCTTCACCCATTCATCAATAACCTCAAGGAAAGTTTCGTTTGGTTTTGCAAGGCTTGAGCCTAAAATCATTTTGCACACCAAATTAGGGTAATCAATGGCAAGATATTGGGCAATCATGCCCCCCTGGGAAGCTCCAAACACATAGGCATTTTCAATGTCAAGCTCCTTCATTGCCAAAGCAGTGTCCCGCGCCATTTCTCTTACGGTGTAGCCCTGTGAAATATTTTTGGCTCTGTCAAAAACATAAACGGTATATTCCTGGGTGAAATCTGCATATGCCTGGGCAATGGCCTCCGCTGAACCCATAACGCTATGCACTGAAAGCCCCGGAAGAATCACAAAACTCTTCTCACCGCTTCCAAACACAATGTAGTCCATTTCCATATCCCCGCACACCACGGTTTTTACGCTGGAGGCAGTCGCATCTTTCTCATCGTCTTCGCCATTCTGACACCCCGTTAAAGAGGAAGTGAGCATAAGCATAACCAGCAAAATAACAACAAATTTGCTCAAATTCATTAATAAACCACTCCTTAAATTAATTGCTACCTAAAACGGCAGATTTAATAAAATCGTGCTATTATATAGCCATTTTAGGCTAAATTCAATACCTAACACACTTTCTTAACATTTATTTATCAATTATGCCCTCATAAAAAAACTCCCTTAATCAAGAGAGCAAATTTACATAACTATTATATACACATTATATAAGACCGCACACCACCCATCGAATCTGTTTAACAATGCGCTGCTGTCCGCCTTGCTCCACCCAGGCAGCTTCGCGGCACACCTGCCCTTCCGCTGCCGCTGCTTCCTCCCGGACCTGACGGGGTTCACGGATACAGATTGCACGAGACCCAAGCTTCTACGCTCAGCAAAGAAGTGCTCACAAAATCAAACAGATCCTCCAGGTGGAATTCAGTCCTGCTATAGCGGATTGCAGGTTACAGGGCACCGCTGGCTCCCCACCTAGTGCGATCCTAATTATTATATAGGCTAAATTCCCTTGAGTCAATAAATGAAGCAGAATGTTTATTCCCTTTTATTTTCATCCTTGGAGGAATCTCCCACCGCCAGCCTTGGCACAAGGTTTTCGGTTATGCGGTTTCGGCTTTGAGTTTTAGATGCAAAATAGCCAATCAAAGAAAACACCACGGCCCCAATGAAGTTCACAAAAAGGTCCTTCATGGTGTCATAAAGCCCCACATCTAAATAACCTCCCAACCCCAGGCTTTCGCCGTTCACCATGGTTTCGGTTATGCCCTTTATAACAACGGATTTGTTGGAGGCTGTTGGGTCCAGCATTGTGGAGGAAATCACATTTATCACAGTGTCCTTTTGCATGTCCGTAAGAAAAATTCTATCCATGCCAAATTCAAAGAATTCCCACAAAACTCCAATTGTCATGGAAAAGCAGAAGGAAACAAAGGCCAGGAAAAAGGGGCTAAGCTGCATTTTAATTTTGTCGTTTTTGTTAAGCAAATCCACCATGCCGTAGCCAAAGGCGGCACACAAAAACCCATTTGTGGTGTGCAGCATTGTGTCCCAAAAATGATATTTAACATAAAAGGCCTGCAGCTCTCCTAATATTTCCGCCGCAAAAATAAAAATTAAAATTATTATTTCCAAGGTGGATGGCATTTTAAAGGAAAAACGCCTTTCCATAATGCTGGGCATCAAAAACAGCACCAATACCAACACACAGGTAAATACATTCTCCCATTGTTTATTCACCGCTGCCGCAACTAAAATCAGCAGCACTAAGGCTCTTAACACCAAATAAACCACAATGGTGCTTTTGCTTTCATATAGGGGCGGCATCTTCTTTTTTTCAGCTTTCTTCTTCAAGGTGTCCTCCTTTTATTTTTCCGTAAGCTTTTTTAGGGTGTTAAGCTTTTTTTCAATCACGGAATCAATGTTATCAATATAAAGCCTGATATTTTTTATGTTGTAAACATTTTCAAATCTGTCTTCCTCGGGGAAATAAATTTTTGAGGTGCTGGCAGCTCCGGCAGAAAGCACGCTTTGGCGCTCTCCCATCATTCTCACATTATAAATGCAGCCTTTTTCATCTTTTGCAAAGCCAATATTTTCAGCGTTATCCAAAGCATGTTTTTGTCTGTATAAATAATATGGTGCATACCCATAGGAAGCTAAAATTCCCACCGCCTCATTCATATATTTCGCAATGGGTGCCTCCCTTCTGTCATGCTCCTTAATATCAATGTCAGAAGTTCTTTTCTTGCATAGGGTGTGCAGGGTTATGCTCTCTGGAGAAAGCGCAATTATTTCATTTAAGCTTTTAAAATAATCCTCACGCCCCTCCCCCTCAAGGCCAAAAATTAAATCACAGTTTATGTTATTTAAGCCTATCTCCCTGGCTCGTCTAAAGCAGGAGAGAAAGTCCTCAAAGCTCACCCTTCTATTTATCCCCATAAGGGTTTTGTCGTTTGTGGTTTGGGGGTTAAGGCTTATCCTTGTAACTCCCCCTTCCTTTAGGGCAGCTAGCTTTTCCACGCTTAAGGTGTCGGCTCGCCCTGCCTCGTAGGTAATTTCCCTGGCATTTGGGCAAAGCTCCTTAATTTTGCTCAGCAGCACCCTCACCTGAGCCTCCCCCAAAACCGAAGGAGTACCTCCGCCAATGTAAACGCAATCCGCGCTCATTTCCGGAAAGAAGGCAATAACAGCCTCCAGCTCCTTTATAAGAGCAGCCAAATATTCCCCGCAAAGTTCGCTCCCTTCCACTGTAATTGCTGAAGGAAAGGAGCAATAGCTGCATTTACTTAAGCAAAGGGGAATATGAATATAAAGCGAATATGTGTTTTTCTTGGGGTATAACAAGGAAAGCTGGTTTTTCATGCAGCTTAGGAGCAAATCTATTTTTTCATCAGAAACATCAAAATTTCGTTTGAAATACTCCCTGGAATATCTCTCATCAAAGCCTGCTTCCTTTAATTTCACCATAAGCTTTAAGGGTTTGACACCTGTTAAGCTGCCCCAGGCAGGGCGAAGGGTGGTAATTTTCTTAAAATAATTATAAACACAGAGCTTTGCGGCATAGGCCTTTGTGTCGGCGCAGGCAAAGGAAACCATTTCCCCGGAAATTTCTGCTTTTGCCCTCCACCAAGCGCCCTCAGCTTCAACACTAACCTCAATTTCGCTTTCCTCATCTTCCTTAGAAACCTGACTCCTGAAAAGGTCTGCCACCTCAATTAAGGAAGAGATGTGTATGTCATCATCATTAAATATTATATTCATCACCAGCTTTGGCCTTCCTCTTCCTTCATTTTCAGCTCCTCCAAAGCATTTTTAAAATCCTCCGGCAGTGGCGCAATAATGTGCATTTTTTCATTTGTAATTGGGTGCACAAAGCTCACCTCATAGGCATGCAGTGCCTGCCGGTCAATAAGGCTGTTTGGCTCTCCATAAAGGTTATCCGAAATAATGGGGCACCCTATGCTTTTTAAATGCACCCTTATCTGGTGGGTTCTTCCGGTGATAAGTCTTAAGCGCACCAGACTATAGCCATTTTTTTTATCCGCCACCTTATACTGCGTCACGCATTCTCTTCCTTCTTCATCCACCTCTCGTTTTATTCCTTCACCACTGCGAACTATAGGCAAATCAATAACCCCTTCTGCCGAAGGCAAATCCCCCCTGACTATAGCATAATAATACTTATCAAAAGGCTTATATTCCGCCACATTCTGCATAAGGTGATGCATATATTTATTTTTCGCAATCAAAACCACCCCGGAGGTATCCATATCAAGGCGGCTTATGAAATGAATTTTTCCTTCATACCCCTTTTGCTCATAATAGCCGTAAATCGCATTTGAAAGAGTGCCGCTTTGGTGGCTTTTCGTGGGGTGAGTCACCATAAATGGCGGCTTATCCACCACAAGCAGGTGTTTATCCTCATAAAGCACCCTAAGGGGCAGGTTTTCAGGCTCAGCATCAAAATGCTCCGATTTCAGAATAATCTGAATTTCATCCCCCGGTTGGCACTCCTTGGTAAAATTCACATTTTTGCCGTTTAAAAGAAGCTCCCCCTCCCTTTTTACTGACTTCACAATTCTGGAGGAATAGTCGTGTTTCTTTTGGAGGTAATCCATCACGCTGCCTTTATAATTTTCCACCCTATAGCAATAGCTTGCGCCTTTTTTCTCATTCATATAATATATTTTATAATAGTTTTACGCTGTTATGGCATTATGAGCACAAACAACTTAAAATAATTTCTTTTAATAAAAAAGAACCTTCTTGGGTTCTTTTTTGATTCACATCTGCAAATTCCATGTTATAAAGTCTAAGGGCCCTTTTTACTGTTTCTCCGGCGCCAGCATATTCACAATGTTTCTGTAAAGATACGCCAGCTCCTTTTGCAAATCAATTTTCCCGTTGAATATTGTCCAGTCTAGCACCAAAGAAAACACAAATCGGCTTATCATTTCGGTGTAGAATGCAACATTAATGTTTTTTCTAAACAAGCCCACAGCCTGCCCCTGAACTATAAGCTCCTTTAAAACCTTTGTGTTCATCTCAATTTTGCGCATAAGACGGCTTTTATCGGTGTTAAGCATGGCCTTGTAGTAGTTGCGGAAAATTGTAATGTTGTCCATGCTGCAATACTCTGAATACCACATTATAACCTTGTAAAATCTCTCCTGCACAGGCAGATTGACATTATTTTGGTAATCCAAAAAAAACAATTCCTGAATTTCTCGGTATTGCTGAATAGTAATGTCATATTTTGATGAAAAATAATGATAAAAGGCGCCCTTGGTAACGCCTGCCCTGTGACATATTTCATTTATAGACACATCGTCAAAGTTTTTTTCATTGAAAAGCTCTGTTGATATTTGAAGCAAAAGTTTTTTTGTATCCTGCTGATTGGTTTTATCCATCTATTACCTAATTTCAATTTTAAAGAATGCTATTATTATAACCTTTTTTTTTAAATTTGCATTATTACCCAGCTGATTTTTTTGTTTTAATCTATCTCCAATATCATTGGATGTATTAAAAAGAACATAACAGAAAATTAGCGCAAATTGCAATATCAAGTTGAGCGCTTCATCTGTTAGAATCAATCAGGTCACA
>CAVEWD010000034.1:0-8631 GCA_963619195.1 bacterium
TCTACCACGATGACATTAATGCATATGTGGTGGTTAGAGATAATGGCATTGGGATTCCACAGGGCGAAACACAAAGAATTTTCGAAAGATTTTATAGGGTAGATAAAAGCCATTCCAAGGAGGTCGGAGGAACTGGGCTTGGGCTATCCATTGTGAAGCATTCGGTGAGACTACACGGCGGGAGTATTGATGTGAAGAGCAACCTTGGCGAGGGTACTGAAATAACTGTGACTTTGCCAATTGGTAGCAGCAAAAGTAATTCTGAATTGAGTTAAATCAGAGCTTTAAAAGAAAAAAAGGGCTAGGCAGAGTAAATGTGCTTAGCATGGATTCGATGATACTTTTAGTGCGGCGGCTGGACAAAGATATGTGTTTGACGCTGCATTCTTTTAATTTTATCAATATATGGGAAATTTTACCCTAAGATTTGTAACATAAACTAAAATTTTATGATTTATTTTAATGTAAATAGGTTATTTTTTTAATTAAATGTGCTCAAATAATTTTTCTTAGAATGAAATTGATTTGAAATTATTGATATTATGTTATACTTATACGGTAAGTAAAAGTTTTTCTGATCTCAATCGAAAATTTTATTATTATATAGTTTGATAAAAATCATGTTTTTTGACAACTTAATAAGGAGGATGAATGCAACCAATATATTATGTATTGATCTGCATCGCTGTGTTAGGTGTGGGCATTTTTGCGGGAATGTTCATAACCAAAAACCTGAATGAAGGAAAAATTGCAAATGCCAATGAACAGGCAGCTAAAATAGTCAACGATGCAGTTACTGAAAGTGAAAGAATTAAAAAGGACCGTATAGCCGACGCCAAGGAGGAAATATACGGGTTAAGAAAAGATTTAGACAAGGAAATGCGCGACAGGCGAAATGAAGTGCAAATCCAGGAGAAGAGAATTCTCCAAAAAGAAGAGTCCATCGATAAAAAGATGGAACAAATTGAACGAAGAGATGAGAATTCTCAGCGTAAGGCTAGAGAACTTGAAAATAAAGAAGAAAAACTTAACAAGCTACATCAGCAGCAGATAGCAGAACTGGAAAAAATTTCGAAGCTTACCTTTGAAGATGCCAGACAGCTGCTTTTGGAAGAAACTGAAAAACAAATATCACGTGAAACTGCCCTTTTAATTAAAAACAAGGAAGCAGAAGCGAAGGAAGAGGCTGATAAGAAAGCCAGAGAGATAATAACCTATGCCATACAGCGCTGTGCAGCAGACCATGTGGCAGAGAGCACTGTTTCTGTGGTTAACTTGCCTTCAGATGAAATGAAGGGGAGAATAATCGGCAGAGAAGGACGAAATATTCGCGCCCTGGAAACATTAACTGGAATAGACCTTATTATTGACGATACTCCTGAGGCGGTAATTTTGTCTGGTTTTGACCCGGTGAGAAGAGAAGTGGCAAGAATTGCCCTTGAGAGGCTTATTGTTGATGGAAGAATACACCCGGCTAGAATAGAGGAAACGGTTAAAAAGGCAGAAGCTGAACTTGATGCTAAAATGCGTGAGCTTGGTGAACAGGCTGTATTTGAAGCAAATATCGGCAAGGTACACCCGGAAATTGTGAAGCTCATTGGGCGTCTTAACTACAGAACAAGCTATGGACAAAATGTGCTGAAACATTCACTGGAGGTTTCAATCTTAGCCGGAATTATGGCAGATGAAATTGGAGCAAATGGCAGAATTGCCAGAAGAGCAGGGCTTTTGCACGATATAGGAAAGGCCATTGACCACGAGGTAGAGGGCCCCCATGTGCAGATAGGCGTAGATTTGCTTAAGAAATATAAGGAATCAAGTGAAATAATTCATGCAGTGGAAGCTCATCACAATGACATTGAGCCCACCACCCTTGAGGCTGTTTTGGTTCAGGCTGCCGATGCAGTGAGTGCCGCAAGGCCGGGAGCCAGAAGAGAGGCTTTGGAGAGTTACACCAAGAGGCTTGAAAAGCTTGAGGAATTGGTGAAGGGCTTTAAGGGAATTGATAAATGCTATGCAATTCAGGCAGGACGTGAGGTTAGAATTATGGTTAAGCCTGAAGAGATTAACGATATTCAAATGGTTCATGTGGCCAGAGAAATTGCAAAGCAAATCGAGAATGATTTGGAATATCCAGGCCAGATAAAAGTAAATATTGTGAGGGAAACAAGAGCTACGGAGTATGCAAAGTAGCTGGGAAAATTATGAAAATTTTAGCTTTGGGTGATATCTTTGGCAGACCCGGCCGAAACATGATAATATCTAAGGCAAGCGAAATCCGTGCAAAATATTGTGCGGATTTTGTTATTGCTAATTGTGAAAATGCCTCCTCTGGAAACGGACTGACTGAAAGCAACGCCAAGGAGCTTTTGGCTGTCAGCGCAATAAATGTTTATACCGGAGGGAATCATATTTGGGATAAAAAGGATATAAATAACATCATTCAGCAAAGCGAACGAATTATTCGCCCTGCCAACTATCCTGACCCATGCCCTGGAAGGGGTTACAATGTTTTCCGTTTAGGTGAAATCAGAATAGGTGTTGTGAATATAAGTGGCTGCACCTATATGGAGGCGTTGGATAACCCATTTTTGAAGTTTGATGAAATTTGGGAGAAAATTCACGACCGATGCGACATAATTTGTGTGGATTTTCATGCAGAGGCCACAAGTGAAAAGATAGCCTTTGGTTATTATGTTGATGGGCGTGCAAATGTGGTTTACGGCACTCACACTCATGTGCAAACGGCAGATGAACGCATTTTGCAAAAGGGCTGCGGATATCTTACAGATTTGGGAATGTGCGGACCATATGACGGCGTGATTGGGGTTGATAAGGAAATAATAGTAAAGAATTTTGTTACTCAGCGCAGAAGTCGTTTTGAAGTAGCAAAGGGGCCTGTGCAGCTTAACGGGGCTGTGTTCACCATTGACGAGAATACCTTTAAATGCACCAATATCACAAGAGTAAGAGAAATTTATGAATAGTTTTATTTCAGAAAAGCGAGTCACATGATGACCCGCTTTTTAGTGTGCGTTAAATCAGCATTCCTAATGTGCCTGCCACCATAAGGGCTAATCCTATGAGGGATTTTGCATTGAGCTTCTCATGGAAAACAAAATATGAAAAAGCAATGGTTACTAAAATGCTGAGTTTATCAATTGGCACCACAATGCTGGCTGGCCCTTGTTGAAGGGCTTTGTAATAGCAAAGCCAGGAACCCCCCGTGGCAAGGCCTGAAAGGATTATGAACCCCAGCTCGCCTTTAGGAATTTTCTTTATGTATTCCTTCTTTCCTGTTACGAAAACCATAATCCACGCCATAACAAGAACCACAGCTGTGCGGATTGCGGTTCCAAGGTTTGATTCCACATTTGAAATGCCAACTTTCCCTAAAATGGAGGTAAGAGCGGCAAAAACTGCTGATAGCAAGGCATATATAAACCAGGAAGAACCTTTTTCATTTTGAATAACATCCTTTTTTTCAATCATTAGGTATGTCCCAATGGCAATGAGCACCACACATAGAGCTTTAAGGGGTGTCATTTCTTCTTTTAGAAATATTACTGCTATGATGATGCTTAAAATTGTACTGGACTTATCAACAGGCACAACCTTATTTACATCTCCAATTTGCAATGCCTTAAAATAACAAAGCCAGGAGCCTCCTGTGGCAAGGCCGGAAAGCACCAAAAAAAGCCAAGATTTGCCTTCTATATTTTTGATTGTATTAAAACTATTTACAGTTGCCACCATAACGAGGGACATAACAAGCACCACAGCAGTCCTTATTGCTGTGGCGACTGTGGAGTCTGTTTTTTTAATTCCGCATTTTGCCAATATTGAGGTCAAACCCGCGAAAAGAGCTGATGAAAAAGCTAAAATGAGCCACATGAGTTGCTTCTCCTAATTTATGTGATTATTTATATAATTATTGCGTAGTCCATTATAGTCTTTATAGATTGTAATACAATATATATGTAAAATTAGATGAAATTTGCGTTAACAATAAAGTTTTAGACAAGTTTTGAACATTTAATAAAGTAGCTGTTGATATTATTAAGGTGTGTGTTATTTAATGTTGATATGTTGTCAGTTATGAACATTTTTTCAACAGGTTGTGAATAGTGGAGCATTAAATTAAACAATCGGAAATTTATTTTGACACTTCATTCCTTGGGTTATGTCATTGATTTTTATGTAATGGTAAAACCCATTTAAAACAGCGTGTTTGTTTAAGCTCCATAATGGTGCAATAAGATAATCTCTTGAACCATCACCTGTCAAGCGGTGTATTACAATATTCTCTCTTAAATGTGATACGCATTCCCCTAGAATGTAGAAATATTCTTCCATAGTTAGTGGTGTGTAGTCCATTTTGGAAAGAGCGGTACCCTTTAGTACATGAAGAAGCTGTAATTTCACGCCTTGAACATCATGGGAATTTATAAATTCTATGGTGTTGACAGCATCACACACATCTTCATTTGGAAGCCCGATAATCATGTGCACTATAACTTCAATTTTATTTTCCCTAAGAAGTTTAACTGCCTTTGTAAAATCTTCATTAGGGTAAAGTCTGTTTATATATTCCGCTGTTTTTTCATTGGAAGTTTGAAGCCCCAGCTCTACAAAAATTGGTTTAATTTTTGCAAGCTCTCCCAATAGCTGAGCATTTTCTTTATTTATGCAGTCCGCTCGAGTGGCAATTGATAATGCGTCAATTTCGTTTGGTAGAATTGCGCAGGAAAACAACTCCTCTAATTTTTTTGTGGGAGCATAGGTGTTGGTGAAAGACTGAAAGTAGCATATATAGCCGCATTCGCCATTTACCTTGTGGGCAATTTTTTCTTTTGCCAGTTTTATTTGGGTAGGTATATCCTCAGGAGGTGTTGCAAAATCACCTGAACCCATTTCTGAACAGAATATGCAGCCACCAACTCCCTTTGTGCCGTCGCGATTTGGACAGGTGAAGCCGGAGGATATAGCTAGTTTATACATTTTCTTTCCGAAATATTTTTTATAATATTCGCTTAAGGTGTTCAGACGTGACTTTTGCAATGTTTTCTCCTATTTATAAAGCCTTCCGAGTTATTCGAACGGCTTATTTATAAATTTGTTTTATTTGAAAGAACCTTGTTTTTTAAGTATTTTCTTAATTTCAGGAAGGTCGCTTTTGTTTACTATTACCCTTAGGGTGTTGCTTAAAAAACCACCGTTTGAACTGCGCAGGAAAATATAGCAGGTGTTGGGGTCTTTCTTTCTTTCTTCAATGGAGTAATTTTTCATGCCATTGAAAAAAATCATTCCAGCGCCTGTTGCAACGCCATTTTCATAAAAGCCCGGCTTCATAAAAACGTTAATGAGTGCCATAAACATAAACAGCAGTAAAGATGCTCCAAAGATGGCCACAAAGGTTAAATTGGCTGTGTCGGCAGGGCTTGTGGCAATAAGAACTCCCCATAATATTCCGCAAATAATAAATGTTACAATTTGTGATTTGTCGGTGTAGCGAAAACCTCCGAAGGTTGGTTTGACCATTTTACCTAAGGCTTTTTTTTGTTTAATTGTTGCAGAAACGCTGTATGCTGCCATGAGAACAAGAATCATGGCAAGAATGTTTTGGAATGTGAAAAATTCTTTCATTTATTCTTTTGGCTCCTTTTGATTTTGTAATCCGTGGTTGTAGACGCTTCGTTTGTCAAGAATCCACACCTTTTCAGAAAATTCCTTTTCAGGGGTTGCATTTATTGTTTTCCTGAATTGATCCATGCGGGAATCCAGCACATCAACATAGTGCAGAAGTTCAGCCTCCGGGAACATTGGCATAACAGGGCTGCCGAATTCAGGGTGAAAATGATGCGAAAGCACCATGTGCTTAAGAAGCAGTGTCACCTCAGGGTCAATGTTAAGTTTTTCAGCCTCGGTTTGAAGGTCGCATACCATCATTGTAATGTGCCCTAGCAATCTACCCTCCAATGAGTAGGAGTCGGCAATTCCGTTTTCATCGCTTATAAGCTCACGAAGCTTGCAAAGATCATGCAGTGCCACTCCGGCATAAACCAGATCCTCATTCATGAAATCATAAATTTCAAGGAGTGCATGAGCGCTTCTTAACATGGAATAGGTGTGGTAAAGAAGGCCCCCTTTTACTGCATGGTGAAAGCTCTTTGCCGCCGGATAATAAAGAAGTTTATCCTTATCCTTTTGAAGCATATGCAGGGTAATCTTTTTTATATCTTCATTTTTCCCTGCGCTTATTACCCTGACTATGGCATCATACATTTTTTCCGCTGGATATGGGGCACATTCAATAAGGTGTGATAGCTCCTCATCTGTGGGAATTGTGGGGGATATTTTATTTACTATAAGCTGCAAGGATTCATT
Source organism: bacterium (assembly GCA_963619195.1). GTDB lineage: Bacteria > Bacillota > Clostridia > Eubacteriales > Anaerofustaceae > RUG14186. The sequence goes on from CAVEWD010000034.1 coordinate 6,388, forward strand.
GTAGCTTTGCACTGTGGCATTTACTCTGGCAAATTGGCCGGTGTCGTAGGTGGTGGCGAATTCGGGGGATACATCCCACATTTTTGCGGTGACTTCACCATCGTTATTGGAAAAGGTTATATCGGCAAAAAGGCTTCCGTTTTTAGCTTGTTTTACCTCAAATTTTTTTATCAAAAAAACCTCTCCCTCAAGTCTTTGGCCTTTAACAAGGGATTTTATCAGCATATATTCTCCTATACAAATAATGATATTATTTTACAACAATTTGTTAAAATATGGTATAATTAATCATCATTTTATTCCTTTAATAATTCCTGTCAGTATTTGGAGAATCCTCGTGAATACATATGAATATAACAGTCAAATAGAAGACATGGGCATGACCTTGGTGGAGAATGCCTTTATAAATCATTATATGCCTAAAGCCAGGGGAGAGTATGTGAAAATATATCTCTATGGCCTTAAATGCTGTTCCATTGGCAGCGGTATGTCAAATTTGGAAATTGCCGATGTTCTTAAACTAAGTGAGGCAGACGTGCTAAAGGCCTGGGAATATTGGGAAAATGAGGGTATTGTGCGCACAGACTCCAACGGAGATGATTTTATGGTGGAATTTTTAGCAATTTCCCCAATGTTGTTTACCCCTGGAATGAGTGTGAAGAAGAAAAATAAAAAGAGTGTATCTAAGAAATTTGCCATCATGTTTAAGGACATTGAAGCGAAATTAGGAAGGCTCCTTTCCCATAATGAGCAGGAAATAATGCTTAATTGGGTGGAGGAATATAAATTCACAACTCAAACTGTGGTGCTTTTGGTGGAGGACTGCATTAAGAGAGATAAACGCTTAATTCAATATTGGGATGTTATGGCGGAGGTGTATCATTCAGAGGGAATAAAAACTTATGATGAGCTGCAAAACTATATTGATAAGCGTGATTCAACAATCAAGCGCAATAAGGAAATAATGAAATATCTAGGTATCTTTGACACCCCTTCTCAACCACAAAAGGACATGATAGATAAGTGGTTTGATGTTTATGGGTTTGATATGGATAAAGTTAAGGCTGCCTGCGATGAAACTGTGAAAATTAACAGGCCAACCTTTGCGTATATTGATAAAATACTCACGGCGTGGCACGAGGGAAAAGAAACGCCAAAGCTTAGGGCTGCGGGTTCTCGCACCAAGAAGGGTGATATAACAAAGCTCGAGGATGACCCGAATTATGATGTTGCGATGCTGGAGAGCGCATTATTTGGAGATGATTAATGGATAAATTTCAACAAAAGCTTCGTGATTTTGAATATGAAAATAAAAAGCGATTAAGTGCCTTTATGCGCGTAAATTCAGAAATCAATGAGAAACATCCGCAGCTTTGGAAAATAAAAAATGAAATAGATAAAACATGGGTTTCTCAGTTGAGGGGCGAAATTGACTTAAAAACCGCACAGACAAGAGCTGATAGGCTTATGGGAGAATATGAAAATTATCTAATTAAAAACGATATTTCCCGTAAACTTTGCGAATATGAGCCAAAATGCCAATTGTGCGGCGACAGCGGGTATGTTGATGGCAAGATGTGTGTTTGCTTAAGGAATTTCATTTTTGGAGAAGAATCTAAAAGCTCCTTCGAGGAGAATTTTTCCAAATTTAACCCAAAGGTTTACTCAACTGATGAAAACCTAAGGCTTGCCAATAAGGTTTTGGGTTTATGCCGGGGCTATGCTGAAGGCTTTGGTGAAAAAAACGAATGGCTACTGCTTATGGGCAGACCTGGAACAGGCAAAAGTTTTTTTGCTAAATGCATAGCCAGCGAGGTATCGCAAAGAGGCTATACGGTGAAATTCACCACTGCATATAATTTAATTGAAAAATTTACTCCCGGGGATGATTTGCTTGAGGATGATAAGGCTTTTAGGGATTCTGTGTTTAATTGCGATCTTTTAATAATAGATGACTTGGGAACGGAACGAGACACTAATTTTTCCATGAAAGTTTTGTTCAACATCATAAATGAAAGGTATAACAATAAAAAAGCTGTGGTATTCACCACCAACTGCACTGTGAATGAACTGAGTGACACCTATGGTGCGAGATTGGTTTCCCGCATTGTGGGAAGTACCACAGGCCAGAGAATGCCAGATGATGACATAAGAATGCGCCTTAAGCTTGGAGTGGTAAAATAGATTAGTAAGTAGAGCCTCGAATCGTGGCTCTATTTTTTTGAAATAAAAGAGTAGAGAGAC
>CAVEWD010000035.1:0-8466 GCA_963619195.1 bacterium
TCATGAAGCAGGGCATGCTATGGTGGGCACCATGCTCAAGGAATGTGATCCTGTTCATGAAATAACCATAATCCCCAGAGGAATGGCAGCAGGTATAACGGTGAGCCTTCCGGATAATGATGACACTCATATGTCTCGCAGGAAGCTCATAAGCACCATTACGATGATGCTTGGCGGTAGAGCAGGTGAGGAAGTGATGCTTGATGACATTTGCACCGGAGCCAGTAATGACATTGAGAGGGCCACAAGGCTTGCTAGAAAGATGGTTACAGAATGGGGCATGAGTGAGGAGCTTGGACCAATTAACTATAGCGACGATTCCGATGATGTGTTTATTGGGCGTGATCTTATGCGCAGCAAGGGTGTGAGTGATGCTGTGGCTGCAAAAATCGATGATGAGGTTAAGGCAATCGTTGAAAGCTGTTACGCTAGAGCAAAGCAGATAATTGAGGAAAATCGCGACAAAATGGATAGTGTAGTGACTGCTCTTTATGAGAAAGAAACTCTCTCAGGAGATGAGTTCCGCCAGATAGTTGGAGTTGCCCCAATTAAAAATACTGAAGTAAATCAGAATTTTGAAGAAGTGAAAAATGGAGAGTCTCAAGATGAAATCACGGATGAAGAAATGATTCCAGAGGTTGAGACAGAGAATGCAGCTGAATAATGTATGCTGTGGGATAATAAACAGTTGAATTTTTTCTCATATATGTTATAATTATATGTGAGAGTGCTAAAAAGAACGGAGGAAAAATTATTATGGGTAAAAAAGGTAATTTTGGAGCAGGTTTGATTTTAGGCATCGCTGCAGGCGTTGCAGCAAAATATCTCGTTGATAATAAAGAAAACGTTAAGGAAGTGGTTTCGCAAACCACAGTTAAGTTTAAAGATGGTGTAACTGATTTTGCTGATTATGCAGGTGAAAAGCTCACCTCAGTAGGAGAAGAGGTTACAAAGGCTGCGAACGAATATATTGATTACGCAAAGGGACAGTTTAATGAAATTAAAAACACCCTGACTTCTGATTTCTGTGGTTATACCGATGAGGAAGCTCAAGCAGATGAATGCTGCTGCGGTGAGGAACCTAAAGAGGCTGAATGCCCGGAAGTTGATAAAGAGGAGGAATAAACGGTAGTAAATTTATGCATCCCTGGGAAATTGTATTAATAGTAGTGGGTGCTGCGGTGGTTGCTCTTTGCATCTATCTCATTGTCACCTTAAAAAAACTAAATGGCACGCTCGATAGTGTGAATGCACTAATTAACAGTAATTCTGAGAGTTTAAATGGCATTGTGACCAACGTTGAAGCAATTAGCGGCGACGTGGGCTCTGTGTGTTTGCGCGCCAAAGATATGGCATCCAAGGTGGGAGATACCGTTAATTCTTATTTGCCGGAAAAATCTGATGGCAAAAGCGATAAAATTAAAGCTACATCCAGTGGGAGTGACTCCATAAAGGCTGCCATTGGCGTTTTAAGTGCTTTATTTACGTGTGTCAAAATAGTTTCCAAAATGAGCGAAGAAGTCAAAATGAGGAAGCTTTTAAAACAATTAAAAAAGAATAAATTATAATAGAAATGAGAATAGGTTGCGCTTTCTATTGCGTGCTTATTCTCATTTGTTATATAAAAATAATAACCGGAGGTTAAATATGAAAGTCTACAATTCTAAGGAAATCAGAAACATCGCCTTACTAGGCCATGGCTCCTGCGGGAAAACAATTCTTGCAGAGGCTATGGCCTACAAGACGAAGCTCATTGACAGAATGGGCAAGATTGAGGAGAAATCTACCGTGTCAGACTATGATGCAGAGGAGCAGGCAAGATCCTTTTCTATTTCATCTGCACTTTTGCCGTTGGAATATAGCTCCGTGAAGATTAATGTTCTGGACACGCCGGGATATTTTGACTTTGTGGGTGAGCAGCTTTGTGCTCTTAGAGCGGCAGATGCGGCCATAATTGTGGTTGATGCAATGTCAGGTGTTGAGGTTGGAACAGAAAAGGCTTGGGATTTAGTTTGTGAAGCTGGCATTCCCGCAATGTTTGCTGTAAACAGAATTGACAGAGAACATGTTGATTTTGAAAAAACCTTTGAAGCCATCCGCAGTCTTGCTGGAACAAAGGCAGCTGCCCTCACGGTGCCTGTGAACCCAGGGGTGGGTTTTGACACTATTTGTGATGTCCGCACAGGTGAAGGCTTCAAATATGACAAAGGAAATGCATCCAAGGCAGATGGCACAGATGTGGAATCTTACAAGGAAGAGCTTATTGAAATAGCTGCTTCTGCTAACGAAGAACTCATGGAAAAATACCTGGAGGGTGAAGAACTTTCTGCAAAGGAAATCAACGCAGGTATCAAACAGGCAGTTTTAGATAACGATTTGGTGCCTGTAGTGGCTATTTCAGCCCTCAATCAGGTGGGCATTGATAAGCTCATGGATGCCGTTGTGGAAATTTTCCCATCTCCTGAGGACGTTGTGAGGGATAAATGTGATCCACAAGCTCCTTCAGCAGCATATATTTTCAAAACAATTGCTGACCCATTTGTTGGTAAGCTCTCACTGTTTAAGGTTGTGGGCGGTGAAATTGCTCCCGGCATGGAGCTTATAAACACCACAACAGGCAAGAAGGAAAAAATTGGTCATGTGTACACCATGGTTGGCAAGAAGACTGTGGAGCTTGAAAAGCTTTGTAATGGCGATATTGGCGCCTTTTCAAAGCTCAGTGATTCAGTTACAAACCAGATTCTTTCATCAACAGGCGAGTTCCCAGAGATTGAACTTATTAAATTCCCCAAGGCGAATATTTCCATGGCTATTTCGCCTAAATCAAAGGGTGATGAAGATAAGCTTGGCACAGGTATTGCCAGAATAAAGGAAGAAGATCCAACCATCGTATTTGAAAGAAATTCAGAGACTAACCAAAACCTCATTTCAGGTCTTGGCGAAATGCACATTGATGTTGTTGCAGCTAAACTTAAAGCAAAATATAATGTGGATGTTGAGCTTGATGTGCCATTGGTTCCTTACAGAGAAACGATAAAGAAAAAAGCTGAAAATATCGAAGGTAAGCATAAAAAGCAATCCGGCGGCAGTGGCCAGTTTGGTGTTGTTGTTATCACATTTGAGCCTTCCTATAATCAGGATGAACAGCTGGAATTTGTGGATCAGGTTGTGGGCGGCACAGTGCCAAGACAATATATCCCTGCAGTTGAGAAGGGCCTTAGACAGTGCGTGAATGAAGGTGTTTTGGCTGGATATCCAGTGGTGGGCTTAAAGGCAACACTTTTAGATGGTAAATATCACCCAGTTGATTCCGATGAAATGTCATTTATTACAGCAGCAAGAATTGCTTATAAAGAAGGTATGCCAAAGGCTTCTCCGGTGCTTTTGGAACCGATTTATAAGGTTGCAATCACAATTCCTGACCGCTATATGGGCGATATAATGGGAGATATGAGCAAAAAACGCGGCAGAGTTATGGGCAGTGACAGCGTTAAAGGCGGTTATATGATAATTAACGCAGAAGCTCCGCTTTCTGAAATGTTCAAATATGCCACAGAACTTCGTTCAATGACTCAAGGAAGAGGTTCCTTTGAAATGTCCTTTGAGCGCTATGAAGAGGTTCCTGCAGCCTTTAGTGATAAGATAATTGCAGAAGCAAAGGCAAGAAAAGAAGAGAAAAAATAACCTAACAAATTCAGGGGCGCCACAGAGGTGGCGCTCTTGCTTTAAGAAAAACGGATGTACATTTTTTAATGGTTTGTAAATAAAAATTGTATTTTAATAATTTTTATATAAAATTTAGTTAATTTTATTAAGTAAAAAAACACATTTCCTAACATAACACGCATTAATTGCAGGCAAATTAATTTAATAACATAAAAAGTAAAAAAACTTTATAAAGTATATTGACAAAAGAATTAAAAGGGGGTATTATAACAACTAAATTTACGGACTAACCAAGAAAGGAGCAATATTATGAATAAATCATTGGTATCTTCAATGTCATCAAATTTCTATAATGTCTTTGCTGCTTTCTTCTTCAGCCTTATTATTGTCATTAGCATGGTCGCGGAAATTATTTTCCTCGGCCTTATTATGCTTGCGGTTGCAGGCGTCATTATTATTATTGATAATAGTAAGAATAAATTTATTTCCGTTTGGGAACCATTTTGCTGAGTAGTGTTAGGCTCATAAAACGATATTAAAGGCGGTTTCCTTCGGGAGACCGCATTTTTAATATAAATTATAATTTTATTATAGGGGGAAAAATTATTATGAAGAAATTTTTCGCAGTTTTACTCGTCTGCATGTTGGCTTTAACAGCATTCACAGGCTGCGGCGAGGCAGAAGATGATGGCAGTGCTACCATAAAAATAGGTGGCATCGGACCACTCACAGGTGACTATTCAACTTACGGCAAATCAGTTCAGCAAGGTGCTCAGATCGCTGTTGATGAAATCAATGAAGCAGGTGGCGTTAATGGTTACAAATTTGAGCTTTTGTTTGAAGATGACCAGGCTGATCCTGAAAAGGCAGTAACAGCTTATGCTACACTTATGGATGAAGAAATGAACGTTTCAATGGGCGGTGTTACCAGCGGTTCATGTGTTGCAGTTACAGAAGAAGTTGTTAAAGATGGTCTTCTTATGATCACTCCTTCAGGTTCACAGTTGGAATGCACACAGTATGATAACTGCTTCAGACTTTGCTTCCAGGATCCTGACCAGGGCAAGTATTCAGCTGACTTCATGAAGGAAAATGCAATCGGCACAAAAGTTGCAATCATCTATGATAAATCAAATGACTACTCAGTTGGTATCTATGACAGCTTCGTGGCAGAGGCAGCAGAGCTTGGACTCGAGGTTGTTACAACTCAGGCCTTCACAGATCAGTCAAACACAGATTTCTCAGTTCAGCTTCAGGCTGTTAAGAGTTCTGGTGCAGACGTTCTCTTCCTGCCTATCTATGCTCAGGAAGCAGCATACATCCTCACACAGGCTGATTCAATCGATTTGGATGTAACATTCTTTGGTGTTGACGGTATGGATGGAATACTCGAAAAAATTGGTGCTGACAATGTTGCTCTCACAGAAGGCGTTATGCTCCTCACACCATTTGCAGCTGATTCTTCACAGGAAAATGTTAAGGCCTTTGTAGATGCTTATAAAGCAGCTTACAATGCAACTCCTGACCAGTTTGCAGCTGATGGTTATGATACAGTATATGCTATAGCAGCAGCCGTTGAAAAAGCTGGCGTTGGCCCAGAGGATGAAAGTTTCAATGAAGCAGTTGTGGCAGCTATGACAGAAATCACAGTTGATGGTGTTACAGGCACAATGACATGGACTGCTGACGGTGAATGCCAGAAAACAGCTACAGCTGTTGTTATCACAGATGGCGCTTACGTTGCATACACAAAATAGTTACAAAATAAATTAGAAACAATAAAAGAACGAAATTGCGGCAATGGGTGAGAATGCTTCATCCATTGTCGTATTGAAATTAAAGAGGTTTACAAATGGACTTTTTATCTACTCTCATAAGCGGATTGAGTCTCGGCAGCATTTATGCGTTAATTGCTTTGGGTTACACCATGGTTTATGGCATTGCTAAAATGCTTAATTTTGCTCATGGCGATATAATCATGGTGGCGGCTTTCACAGTTTATGTTTTTTGCTCTGTGGCAGGCCTGAATCCCGCACTGGCAATTTTGCTTTCAGTTATTTTCTGCATGGCATTAGGTGTTACTATTGAAAGAATAGCCTATAAGCCCTTAAGAAAATCTTCACCCCTTGCTGTTCTTATCACTGCAATAGGTGTGAGTTATTTCCTGCAGAATCTTGCCCTGCTCATATTCGGTTCTAACCAAAAGAGCTTTCCAAAAATAATTAATATTCCAGCCATTAAACTCGGTGAGCTGGTTATAAAGGGCGAGTCAGTGGGGACCCTTGTGGTTTCCGTTGTTATAATGATTGCTTTAAGCCTGTTTATAAACAAAACAAAAATGGGCAAGGCAATGAGAGCTGTTAGTGAAGATAAAGAAGCGGCTGAGCTAATGGGAATAAATGTTAATGGCACAATATCTATTACCTTTGCCATTGGTTCTGCTCTTGCAGTAGCAGCGGGTGTTTTCTATGGTGCTACCTACAACTTCATTGGCCCCTACACAGGTTCAATGCCTGGCATTAAAGCCTTCGTGGCTGCAGTGTTTGGTGGAATTGGTTCAATTCCTGGTGCAATGCTGGGAGGCATACTCTTAGGAGTTATTGAAAATCTTTCAAAGGCTTATATCTCGACAGAGTTGTCAGATGCAATTGTTTTCTCAATTCTTATTATAATTTTACTTGTTAAGCCCACCGGTCTTCTGGGCAAAAAGACGAACGAGAAAGTGTAGGGCTTATGATATGAAACTTAAGAAAAAATTTAAAGATAAATATATTACATATGCAATGCTTGTTGCAATGTTCGTGTTTGCCCTCGTTTTAGTGAAAACAGGCATGGCGTCAAGAAAATTTCAGTCCTGGCTTGTGCCGGTGTGCATTAACATAATTCTTGCGGTTTCCCTAAACCTCACCATCGGTTTTTTAGGGGAGCTCACATTAGGACATGCAGGATTTATGTCTGTGGGGGCATATGCTGGATGTTTGTTCTCAAAGGCAATGGTTGATATTTTGCCAACCATAGTTAGATTCCCCTTGGCAATGTTAGTGGGAGGCCTTACAGCTGCAGTATTTGGAATGATAGTGGGTATTCCTGTTCTTAGGCTTAAGGGCGACTATCTTGCAATTGTTACCTTGGCTTTTGGAGAAATTATCCGCAGTGTTATCATTAACCTAGGTTTCACAGGAGGTGCAGCTGGTCTTAAGGGCACGCCTCAGGATTCTAACTTCTATGTAGCATTCATAGTAGTTATGATAACAGTAATATTCATAACAAATCTCACAGAATCTGGGCAAGGCCGTTCCATTAAGGCAATTCGAGATAATCGTATTGCTGCAGAAGCCTGTGGAATTAATGTCACCTACTATAGACTTATGGCTTTCGTTTTCGCTGCGTTTTTTGCAGGTGTGGCCGGTGTTCTTTATGGGCATAATCTTTCCATATTAAACGCAGGCACCTTCGACTACAATAGATCTATTGAAATTTTGGTTTTGGTGGTGTTGGGCGGTTTAGGAAGCATTAGAGGTTCAATAATTTCAGCCACAGTTCTTTATGTGTTGCCGGAGTTACTTCGTCCGCTTCAGGACTACAGAATGATAATATATTCTGTTGTTCTTATTGTGATAATGATTGTAAATTCATCTGAGCAATTCAGCTCAGTTAAAGAGCTTCTTAATGTTAAGAAAGCAATAAATATTCTTAAAGCAAAAAGAAAAACAGCAAAGGAGGCCAAGGTAGATGAGCAAAACTAACATGGTTCCTGTTCCAAGTAAGGCAATAATCCCTGAAAGGGATATCGATAAGCAGCCAATACTTTCAGTTCATCATTTAGGAATTGATTTTGGTGGCCTTACTGCTGTTGATGATTTTAACTTTATAATTGGTAGAACTGAAATAGGTGGCCTCATTGGACCAAACGGAGCAGGGAAAACCACGGTGTTTAATCTTTTAACGAACGTTTATCAGCCCACAAGAGGTTCAATTATGTTAGATGGTGTCAGCACCGCTGGTAAAAGTGTTTCCCAGGTTAACAGAATGGGCATTGCCAGAACATTCCAAAATATTCGTCTTTTTGACAAAATGAGCGTTCTTGATAATATAAAGGTGGGTCTGCACAACACATATGATGCCAGCTTTGGAAAGTCAATTTTGCATACTCCCAGCTATTTTAAAGCTGAAAAGAGAGCTGATGATAGAGCTTTGGAGCTTCTTAGCGTATTTGATATGCAGGATTTGGCATATGCTGATGCAGGCAGCCTTCCATATGGAGCTCAAAGAAAAATTGAAATTATACGTGCTTTGGCCACAAGCCCCAAGCTGCTTTTGTTGGATGAACCTGCTGCAGGTATGAACCCTTCAGAAACAGCTGAGCTGATGGAAAACATAAAAAAGGTTAGAGATATATTTAAAATTGCTATTGTGCTTATTGAGCACGATATGAATCTTGTTATGGGGGTTTGTGAGGGAATTGCTGTATTGAACTACGGCAGAATAATTGCCAAGGGCACTCCTGATGATATCAAGGCAAATCCACAGGTAATTGAGGCATATCTCGGAAAGCAGAATGGGTAGAAAATATGTTAAAAGTTGAAAATATTGATGTATATTACGGAGCCATACATGCTATTCAAAACGTCAGTTTTGAAGTTAATGATGGTGAGGTGGTGACACTAATAGGTGCCAACGGAGCCGGTAAAAGCACCACGCTGAAAACCATATCAGGCATACTTTCTCCTAAAAGTGGCAAAATCACCTTCAAAGGGCAGGATTTAAAGGGTAAACCACCTTACATGGTGTCAAGAATGG
>CAVEWD010000036.1:0-8436 GCA_963619195.1 bacterium
AACTCTCGGTCTTTCCTTTTTTATGAGACTATTCTTTTTTCACAGCCCCTTTTTAATAGAGTTAACACAAAACAAAAGCGGCTCCAAACCAAGAGCCGCTTAATGCTTATTTATTCAATGCTTTTTTAGCAGTTTCAGCCAATGTTGCGAATGCTGCTGCATCATTCATTGCAAGATCTGCCAAAACCTTTCTATCAAGAGTAACTCCAGCTACCTTAAGGCCGTTCATGAAGCGTGAATAGCTTATGTCGTTCATTCTTGCTGCTGCGTTAATTCTGGTAATCCAAAGCTTACGCATATCTCTCTTTTTGAGCTTTCTTCCAACATAAGCGCTGCGAAGAGCTCTCATAACAGCTTCATTAGCGGGTCTGAAAAGCTTTGATTTAGCTCCGTAATAACCCTTTGAAAGCTGCATTATTTTTCTATGTTTTTTCTTAGCGTTTACTCCGCCTTTAATTCTTGCCATATCTTAAATCCCCCCTTACTTAGCAACTATATTTCTGAGTGTCTTAGCATATGCTGCTGTAACAAAGTTGCCCTTTCTTAAGTTTCTCTTTCTCTTACGGCTTTTAAGGTTTCCGTTAAGCTTATGGTTTTTGTACGCTGATGAGCGCTTAATAACACCTGATTTGTGCACATTAAATCTCTTTGACGCACCTCTGTGCGATTTCATTTTAGGCATAGTCACCCTCCAAATTTAATTATTTTTTTGCCGGTGCCACGTACATAACGTAGCTTCGTCCTTCAATCTTAGGTTCCTTTTCCACAACACAGCTGTCACCCAGTAGCTGCTGAATTTTCAAAAGAAGATCTCTTCCGGCATCAATATATGCCATCTCTCTTCCTCTGAAACGAACAGAAATTTTTACTTTATCCCCTTCAGAGAGCATCTTTTGAACGCTCTTAACCTTCACGTTTAAGTCGTGGTCCTGCACCCTCACAGAGGTTCTCATTTCCTTAATTTGTGTCACTGCCTGGCTTTTTTTGCTCTCTTTTTCCTTTTTAGCCATTTCGTAACGGAATTTTCCGTAATCAAGGATCTTACAAACAGGCGGATTAGCATCCGGAGAAACCTTAACCAAGTCAAGTTCCCTTTCTTCTGCCAACGCAAGGGCCTCCCTGCCTGACATTATTCCAATCATCTGCCCCTTTTCATCAATGACTCTGAGTTGAGCATCTCTTATCTGTTCATTGATCTGAAACTCTTTAATGTGTTTTACCTCCAAGAATAAAAATGACCGCAAAGAAATTGCGATCATCCATACTCAAAAGTATTTACCCGCCAGCCACAACCGCGCAAGGTGAGAAGCAATCTCTTCTGCTTTATTAACGAAAATATATTACCACACCTTTCCGGCTATGTCAACTAAAACGCTAATTTTTTTACATTAACCTGTCAGTTTTTGTAAAACAGGCTCACAACCTTCAGCACGGCTGTTTGGGTTTTACCGTCTGTTATTTCTCCCCTTAAAATCATGTCTGTAAGCTCACTAAGGGGCAGCTTTTCCACCATAAGAAATTCACCCTCATCAGTGTGGGCATCACATATGGTTAAATCAAATGCCGCAAACATATGTATAACTTCATCTGAAATAGCCACAGAAGGGTAATACTCTCCCAAATAATGCCATCTTTCAGCTTCAATTCCTGTTTCCTCAGAAAGCTCACGTTTAGCCGCAGCCAAGGGGCTTTCTCCTGCATCCATTTTCCCTGCCGGAATTTCTGTCATAACCTTTCTGAAGGGGTAACGGAACTGTTTTTCCACTACAACATTATCCTCATCATCCACAGCCACTACACAAACGGCCCCCGGATGCCTCATAACCTCCCTTATGGCGGTTTTGCCATTCGGCAAGGTCACAGTGTCCTTGAACACCTTTATAATCACACCGTCGAAAATTTCTTCGGAATCAATCTTTTTTTCTTCCAATATCATTTAAGCCTCACTTTTCGTGCTCCGGTCTCACAAACACCATTCGCCCCGCAGATGTTTGTAGCACACTGGTAACACTGGCATTTATATCTCGACCAATAAGCCCTTTCCCATTCTCCACCACAATCATAGTGCCGTCATCTAAGTAGGCCACACCCTGGTTATTCTCTTTCCCTGCCTTCAGCACATGCACAGGTATAGTCTCTCCTGGCAGCACCACGGTTTTAACTGTGTTGGATAAGTCATTCATATTCAAAACCGTAACACCGTGAATTTCAGCCACCTTGTTCAAATTGTAATCGTTGGTTATAACCTTACCCTTTAAGTCCTTAGCCAATCTTATGAGCTTGCTATCCACCTCGGAAATATCATCATAGTTTTTATCTGCCAGATTCACTTCTAAATTCAGCTCTTTTTGCATTCTGTTTAAAATATCAAGCCCATTTCTTCCTCTGTTGCGCTTAATTGGGTCTGCAGAATCAGCAATAAACTGCAGCTCATCCACCACAAAGGTTGGAATAATAATCGGCCCATCAATAAAACCTGTTGCTAAAATATCAAATATTCTGCCGTCTATAATCACACTGGTATCAAGAATTTTAGGAGTCACCGTCGATTTTTTCCGGTTCAAACGTGTTTTCCCATCCTCTTTTTCCGCCTTAGCTTTCGCAAAGTAACCATTAATGAAGGTTTCAACATCACTTCCCATGTTTGAAACAAAAAGCATGCTCAAATATATAAGTGCCATATAAACCAGGAAAATAATAACGGTTTTAATTATATCGTTAACATTCAGTTTATATATTGGCGTACACACCAAAGAAGCAATCACCAAAGCTAATATCAACGCTAAAATGCGCATGGACATAACAATCGGAGAAATATTTTTCATTTCATTAAGCAAATCTAAAGACAGCTTCTCGAAAGCCTTTGTGATTGTGGGAATAATAATAACAAAAATAATGCCAAAACAAAAACCAAATACAATGCAGGTGCCTGCACTTAGCACCGCTTCTGAAACATTTTCTCCGAAAATGCTTCTAAACCACTCAAGCTTTAAAACATATTCTCCAATCTGATAGCCCAAAAGGAACCCCAGAGCAAAATATATGTATTTCAGGGCATTTTTCAAATGTTTCAACTCTCTTTTTACCTCCTTTCTTTCGAGAATTATACCACACAATTCAATAGAAAGGGTCCCTACACCATATTAAACCTTGATTAATTATAAGTTAAGAGAAGCATCCGCATTAAGCAAAAGGTCTGAAAACTCACCCTTTAAATATTTGTAATATGCCGCTGAAGCCACCATAGCCCCGTTATCGCTGCAAAGCACCTTCTGGGGCACATAAAAGCTAAGGCCACACTCTTCGCATTTTCTTTTTAGCTCAGCTCTTAAAAGATTATTGCAGGCAACTCCGCCACAAACCCCAATAGTGTCAATTCCTTCGGCCTTGGCGGCTCTTATGGTTTTTTCTGTTAAAATTTCACAAACGCATTTTCTAAAGGAAGCGCAAATTCCGGCTTTGTCAATCTCCTCGCCCTTCATATTTGCCGAGTTTATAAAATTCAAAACAGCACTTTTAAGTCCGCTGAAGCTAAAATCGTAATTATCCTCCTTAAGCATGGCAAGGGGAAGCTTTAAATACTCATCATCACCCTCTTCTGCCATAGCATCAAGCTTAGCTCCTCCCGGATACGCAAGCCCCATAACTCTTGCCACCTTATCAAAGGCCTCTCCAGCAGCATCATCTCTTGTTGAACCCATCACTTCAAAGGATGTATAGTCACAAACCTTCACCACCATGGTGTGTCCTCCCGACACCACAAGGCAAATAAAAGGCGGCTTCGCCCCTGCAAGAAACACCGCACTTATGTGGGCTTGCATATGGTTTACTCCCATAAATTTAGTTCCCAATGAATACGCAAGAGCCTTTGCATAAGAAAGCCCTGTAATCAAGGCTCCAATAAGCCCCGGCCCATAGGTTACAGCCACACAGTCAATTTCACTAAGGGAAATTCCTGCCTGCAAAACCGCCTCATCCACCACCAAGGGCAAATTAATAAGGTGATTGCGGGAAGCAATCTCTGGCACCACGCCTCCATAAATTTTATGTATATCTATCTGAGTTGATATCACATTCGACAATATTTTTCCGTTCACAGAAACCGAAGCACTGGTTTCATCGCAAGATGACTCAATTGCCAATATCTTTACATCACTCATTTTCTCTCTCCTCCATTAAGCTGCTTGGATTTTCCACAAGCAGCCAAAGCTGCCGCAAAAATCGCGCTGCCTGCCAAAAGTGCACAAATGGCAATGATATATCCAAGCTTCTCAAAAAAAATCTCAGTGTAAATGTTCACCATAAGGCTCTTTTCAATGTCAAACATCCAATTTCCCTTCGGGAAAAAAGCCTTATGAAGCAACACAAAGGCGTCATCAAATGTAAATGCGGTGCAAAATGGCAGAACAGCCGTTAAAACAGCCGCGTATTTAGCCGCTTTAATTAAATTTAAGCTCTTTTTCGCCATAATAACGGCGCCATATGTCAAAATAAAAACCGCTGATATCGCTGCGAAAACCCGAAAGACGGCATATACTTCCCGCACCTGTGCCAGGTGAGAAAGCTCATTCTTTTCAAAAACGCTTTTCTCCTGCCCTTTAATGTTAGCTGTCACATAAAGATCCTGAGTTTTGCCATGGATATAATCCTTCACTTTTTCATTAACTTCCAAGAGTTCATCTGCCGAAATTCCAGTAAAAAATGGGGAATCGCATCTCACAAATTCATGCCTCATATAGGCATCATTTCCCCAGCAAAACTCTATAACCCCAAAGGAAATCACAATAAGCAGCGTAAAAGCAAATAAAACCGCGCCGACTATTCTTTGCAGCATTTGCAGCCCGTCTCAGCGCCCTTTCTTCTCCACATTATAAGGGCATCCTCATGGTTGTCATCATAATAATGCTTGCGCACGCCCTCTGTGGTGAAGGAATTTTTCTCATATAGCTTTATTGCCGCCACATTTGAGGCTCTCACCTCAAGGGTAATGTCATAATAGCCGTTATCCTCGCAAAGTCTAACTAACTGCCTTATTAAGCCATCCCCAATACCACCTCTGCGGTAAGTCTCCTTCACAGCCACCTTTGTTATGTCTATCTCATCATACATTAGCATACACATGGCATAGCCAATTATCAAATCCCCGTCAAGAGCTACTAACACCAGAGACTTCGATGAAGCTATCTCGTTTTTGATCAGCTTATCGCTCCAGGGCATTGCAAAGCATTCCGCTTCAAGAGAGGCTATCTTCTCACAATCCTCTAAATTTGCTCTTCTAATTACAATCATTTCACCTTCACCTTGTAGTTCACCTCTGCCTGAGAAGCCCTTATATAATTTGGTAAAACAGTAGAATAGTTGTCCATCTCTCCCTTTTTTAAAGCCTCCAGGGCCAATTCTGCCACAGCTGAAGCCTTGGGAAACATCATGGAAGATGGTGCGAAATTACATTTATCACCTAATAAGTTTTCTAAATCCCCTTTGTGGGCCACAACACCGTCTCCGCAAAGCAGCACCTTTCCATTAAGCTGTTTAATTTTTTCCACAAACTCATCTATCTTCTCTACCCTATCCTCACTTAGCCTTTCAATACTGCTGGCTTTTCTAGTAAATGAAGCAGTATAAAAGCTATTTTGCTGAGCATCAAATATTGGCATTATTATCTCCCCTTCACAAACAGCCTGCGGATACGCGCAAGCTTCAATGGAAGAAATAGCCACAATAGGCTTGTTTTTCGGTTGTGCAAAGCCCTTAATCGCAGCAGAGGCAATTCGAAGCCCGGTGAATGAGCCAGGGCCACCCCCCACAGCAAAGGCATCTATATCTGAAATTTTCATTCTCAGCCTTTCAAGCAGCGCATCTGTAATGGGCATAAGCATTTCAGAATGCTTTAATTTAAGGTTTGTGAACATTTCCCCATAAAGCTTATTTTCATCCATCACCGCAACGCTTGCAGCCGCTGTAGAGGTATCAATCGCAAGTATAAGCATCTAGTTCCTCCCTTAATTTGTCAATTTGAGCACTATTTTTAACCTCAATGTTGAATATTCGCTCATTAAAATCGTCAGTTTTTTCTATTTCCACCTTAATCACATCATTTTCTATCACATTTTCAGCCTCACCAGGCCACTCTATAACACAGAACTCACCATTTCCCAGGCAATCATAAAAACCCGTATATTCAAGTTCCTCAATATCCCCAATGCGGTATAAATCCATGTGGTATGCACTCTTGCCATCTTCTTTTTTATATTCATTTATAATAGCAAAGGTGGGGCTGCAAATTCCATTAAAATAGCCCCTTGCCTCAAAGATTGCACGACTTAAGGTTGTTTTGCCAGCTGCCAAATCGCCACATAAAAGCACCACACAGCCTTTAGTGATAATTTTAGCCAAGGCCTCTCCCACCCTGTTTGTTTCGGGCACACTTCTTGCCCTGCATCTAAAAATAAACTCGCATTCCATGCTGTAATTTTATCATTCCATGCTTTTTTTTCATAGTAAATAGCCTTCTAAAGATATTTATTTCACCAGCAAATGCCTCCCTCATTGGGCATTAGATCCATAAAAACCATTTAAGAAAAACCTCACTTAATCCTCAAAAATCTACCCTTAATTCTAAAGGTGTGCTATACTTTCAAGGTATATAAATCCACCAAAGGAGAAATCATCATGAGTAATTTTGAGGCTTTTATATTAGGGCTTGTTCAGGGCGCAGCAGAGTTTTTACCCATAAGCAGCTCGGGGCATTTAGTTTTGGTTCAAGCCTTGTTTGGAATAGAAGAAAATAATCTTGCCTTTGCAATTTTACTTCACCTTGGCACCTTTTTTGCCATTGTGGCAGCCTACCATGAAACAGTGTTCAACCTAATAAAGGAATTTTTCCTAATGATAGGCGACATTTTTAAGGGCAAAGGCCCCAGACTTTCTGAAAATAAATATAGAAGATACATAATTTACATAATTGTTGGCTGCATCCCTGCGGGAATTGTGGGAGTTTTGTTTGATGATTTATTTGAGGAACTGTTCAGCTCCGTAATAATAGTTTGCTTAATGCTTATTTTAACAGGCTTTGTACTCTTATTCAGCGAAAAACTAAGTAAAAAAACCAGCGGTGAACTGGGCGAACTGGGAGTTAAAAAATCATTCCTTGTGGGGTTATTTCAAATGTGCGCCATAATGCCGGGGCTTTCCCGTTCAGGAACCACCATGGCAGGAGGATTAGTGGCAGGTCTGAAAAAAGACGATGCCCTGGAGTTTTCATTTCTTCTGGCCCTTCCCACAATTTTAGGAAGCGTTGTGCTAAAACTTGGAGATTTGGCAACAGCCATAAAGGAAATTTCCATATTACCGGTTTTGGTGGGCTTTGTAACATCAATGGTGGTGGGTTATCTTTCCATAGTGTTCTTTAAAAAAACGGTTCAAAAGGGCAGTCTCATTTCTTTTTCGGTCTATTGCTGGATAGTTGCCATAACCGTAATATTAAACTTAGGCAGGTTCTAAATGGCATTTAAAGAAAAATTATTAAATAATGCTCCTCTCCTGCTGGATGGCTCAATGGGGGCGGTTATTATGGCACAGGGCTACTCACCTAATAATATTCTGTCCATGAACATAACTGATCCCGAGATAATACAGCATATACACAGAGGCTACTACAGCGCAGGCTGCGATGTTGCCATAACCAACACCTTTAACCTAAACAGCTTCTCTCTTTCTCATCTTGATTATTCTCTGGAGGAAATCATTGAAGCTGCAGTTTCCAATGCAAATGAAGCAAGAAGGAACTTTGAAAACAAATATGTGGCCTTCGACTTAGCCCCTTCCGGTGAAAATACCCTTGAGGATGCTTATTTCATGTATAAAAAAATTCTCAAGCAGCTTAAGAATGAAAAAATTGACCTTATTATCATAGAAACCCTTAGCACCACCCAGGATGTTGAAGCTGCAAGAAGGGCAGTCAGAGAAGAAACAAATTTACCCTTTTGGGCAAGTCTCACCTTTAAGGAGAACAAACGCACATGGTTTGGAACTTCCCTTAAGCAATGGGCTGAATATATAAATTCCTCAGATCTCGATTGCGCAGGAATAAACTGCACCCTCACTCCTAAAGAAATGCTGCCCTTAGCTTGTGAGCTTAAAGATAGCATAAATATACCAGTTTTTGCTCAGCCAAATCGTGGGCAGCCTGTTAAAACTCAAAATGGCTTTGGCTATGAGCTTTCCGCTGATAATTACGCTAAGGACTGCGCAGAATTTTATAAAAACGGCATCCATATCCTGGGAGGATGTTGCGGAGCAGATGAGGAATGCATGAAAAGGCTAAAGAATAGCCTTTCGCAAATTTAAAGGTTCTATACTAAACATTGGGGTAAATAAAGTAAGATAACAAAAAAAGGAAGCATATACGCTTATCTGCCTTAAAATAGAGTTACG
>CAVEWD010000037.1:0-8310 GCA_963619195.1 bacterium
TTATTAATAAGCTTATATCTTCTTATGTGGGCTTTAATTCTAGCTAAAAGCTCATTAGTATCAAAAGGCTTGGTGATGTAATCATCTGCACCTATATCGAGTCCCTGAATTTTATCTGTTATTTCAGATTTGGCGGAAAGCATTATCACAGGCACATCGTATTCAGTAAGCTCCCTGCAAACTTCATAGCCGTCAAGCCCCGGCAACATAACATCTAAAAGCACCAAATCCGGTGAAAAGCTTTTAAACATTTCCAAAGCCGCATTTCCATCATAGGCACACTCGCAAACATACCCCTCCAGCTCCAGCTCAATTTTAAGAAGATCACATATACTTAGCTCGTCATCAACTATTAAGATCTTGTTATTCATTTCTCTTTCAAATTCTCCTGCACAAGCAGCATTAAATTTTGATTACTTTTCCATTATACACCACTTTTATGAGAATGTAACAATTTTATAACAAATTTAATAATGCCTTAACATACCCACAGTGCGCCACACAATTATAATTATTAATTGCCTTCTCTTATTTCCTTTATTAAATCATTCACAATTTTAATATATTTTTCAATTAACTTGCTTGAATAATTTTTTGCTCTCTCCAGAGATTTTGAAAGGGTATCCACCGCACTCTTCAGCTCACTAAAGCCATTACCTTGCCTGCCTTCACCAGAGCTATATTTAATTTTAACTCCCTTTGCCTTGTTGATGTAGCAGTTGTTTATAAGGTCATACACACACCCACTGTAAGGAGCCACAGCATTATATCCATATTTATCTGAAATACTCTTAGCAAAAGAAGTGCAAACGCTATCCTCTCCATGGTTTACAAACACCATCTTTGGAGCCTCCTGTAAAAAATCAAGCCACTGTATAAGTTCATTTTTGTCAGCATGGCCGCTAACAGAAGGCATTTTTACAATCTGAGCTTTAACCGCAATTGTTTCATTATAAATTTTAACCTGTTTTGCCCCGTTGCAAAGCTCATATCCCAGGGTGTCCTTAACTTGAGATCTTGCAAACAGTATTGTGGACTCACATCTCCACAAATTGTGTTTCAAATGGTGCTTAACCCTTCCTTCATTACACATTCCGCTGGAGGCGATAATAACCTTTGGCTCCTTTGAATAGTTAATTGCCTTAGATTCCTCTGTGGTTCTGGCAAGGTGCAGCCCCTCAAACATGATGGGGTTTATTCCTTCATTCACAAGCTTTTTCGTTTCATCATTAAGAGAATCTGTGCAGCAATTTGCGAAAATTTCCGTGGACTCTAAAGCAAGAGGGCTGTCAAGATAAACTTCAAAGCCATCATGCCCCGAAACCAACCCTTCATGCTTTATTTGCCTTATGAAATATAGCATTTCCTGAGTTCTTCCCACTGCAAATGAAGGCACCACCACATTTCCTCCTTTATCGAAGGTGCTTTGAATTACATCGGCTAAAAATTTAATGTTATCCTGCCATTTTGCACCATCGTGCAGTCTGTCTCCGTAGGTGGATTCAATCATCAAATAATCAGCCTTTGTAATATGGCTTCTATTTTCTATGGTATAAAGTGAGGTGTTTCCCAAGTCCCCACTAAATACCAGCTTTCTTTCACTATTCTTTTCCCTAAGCCAAATCTCTATGCTTGAGGAACCTAAAAGATGGTAGGCATTTATAAATCTCACCGAAATTTCCGGGGAAATATTCACAATTTCATCATAATCACACCCGTAGAATAAACTAAGGGCTCCCTTGGTATCCTCAGTGGTGTAAATTGGCTCCATTTGAGCATTTCCCGCTCTTTTATTTTTTCGATTCTCGCATTCTATATCGTCCGCCTTCATATGGGCATAATCCATAAGCATAATACTGCAAAGCTTCTTAGTTTCCTCTGTGCAATATATTTTCCCACGAAAGCCCTGTTTATATAAAAGTGGTATCCTGCCGGAATGGTCAATATGAGCATGGGTCAAAAGAATAAAATCAATATCCTTTGCCTCAACGGCAAGTGGTACATTCTCAAAATGGTTAGCGCCCTGCTCCATGCCGTAATCCACTAAAATGTTCAAATTACCAGTTTGCAATAAGCTGGCGCTCCCTGTTACCTCGTGCATAGCACCAATGAACGTAATCTTCATTAAGAAAATCTCCTTATATTACTCTGGTCTAAAGCCAAAGCTCTCTATTAGCATGCAACATATTAAAAAACCCTCAATTCCTTGAGAGCACAAAATTGATTCTGAATATCATTAAAAATAAAATGGTCGGAGTGAGAGGATTCGAACCTCCGGCCTCTTGGTCCCGAACCAAGCGCTCTACCAAACTGAGCCACACCCCGAACATTGTTATTATATAAAAAAAAGCTGCGAAAATAAAGACTTTTTAACAAAATCTCTCAGTTTGCAGCTTTGACTTTTAACCGCATCTTCTATTGGTAATTGGTTGTTTTATCATTCAGGTTATTTAAAACATCAAGATAGGCCCAAGCTTCTTTTTTAGCCTCACCAAGGGAGAGGTCTTTATAATTTCCGCACTCTTTTTCACTTTCCCCAGGAAGAATCCCTTCATAAGCAAGGATATATTTGCACATATCCTTAAAGATATCTGCAACATCTAAAGGCTCCAGATTCCCAAAGAAAAGAGCGTAAAAACCTGTGCGACATCCCATTGGCCCAAAGTAAACTGTCTTTAGCTTTGTTCTTTCGTCATTCCTTAAAAATGTCGCTCCCAAATGTTCAATAGCGTGGGATGAAGCGGTGGTGAGGTAATCCCCGGCATTAGGTTTTTTCATTCTAAGGTCGAAGGTGGTTACAACAACATTTCCCCAGCCATCGCGTCTGCTTACATAAAGCCCTGGCTCTAATTTTGTGTGGTCAACCTTAAAGCTTGCAATAGATTCCATTATTTTTTCTCAAAGCCCTCCAACGCATGCAAAACTTCAACAGGCAGAGTGAAAATAATGGTATTTGATTGGTCGCTGCTTAAATCATTGAGGGTTTCCAGTGTTCTTAGGTGCATTGCCCCAGGAGCTGATGCCATTTTGTTGGCCGCCATAACTAAGTTCTCTGAAGCCTCAACTTCACCCCTACTCTTTAAAACAACAGCTTCCTTTTCCCTTTGAGCTTCAGCCATCCTGGCCATAACTCTTTTCATATCTTCAGGAAGAATTATATCCTTGAGCTCAACATTTTCCACCTTAATTCCCCAAACATCCGTTGCAATGTCCAGAATTTCCTCAATGCTAGTGGAAATTTTCACTCTTTCAGTCAAAAGCTCATCTAAGGTGAACTGCCCCACAGTATTACGCATGGTGGTTTGTGCTAGCTGGCTCACTGCATAGTCATAGTTTTCCACCATAAGCACTGCTTTAGCGGCATCAAAAATCTTGTAATAAAGGACAGCATTAATTTTTATGGAAACATTATCCTTCGTAATGGCATCCTGTTCCGGCACATCCACAGCCTTGGTGCGGATATCAACCTTCTTAACTGAATGAATTATTGGTAGCACGATGTTAAGCCCTGGGCGAAGAATTCTTGAAAAACGCCCAAATGTGAGTAAAACACCTCTTTGGTATTCATTTATCTGCTTTATTGGTGAGAGCAAAAACAAAATGACAATTATCGTAACTGGTAAAATTAAAAACTCCATATTTTTCTCCTTTTCTTCATTATATCATTGTTTTGAGGTTTGCACATTAACGTGAGATTAAATATCGCCCAAAACAGACTCGAATTAGCAGGTCTGCACATGTGGGCTAAGGTTTTATCTAAGTCAGCCTTCTGCCAGTTTTGCGGGCTCAACCTCTAATTCAAAGCCAACAGACAGCACATTGCATTCATTTATATATTTATATCCCACAAAGCTGGCCATTTTCTTCACCATGTGTATTCCAAGTCCTCCAACACCTCTCTGCTCAACAGGAAGAGTTAGATCAGGCTCTGGGCTATATGTTGGGTCAAAGGGCTTGCCATTATCAATGAAGTCAATGAAAACCACATTCCCTTCTCTCCTCAGCTTAATAGATGCCTCATCAGCTGTGCTGTATTTTACGATATTGGAATATATTTCATCGCTAACCACCATCATGCGGTTGCGGGTTTTCATGTCGATTCCAGGAGCTTTAAGCTTTTTATCTAAGAATGCCTCTACATTTTTATAAGAATTCAAATCAGGAACAATCCTTAAGCAATCTGTATCATGAAGGGCATTTAGCCTCACACAAAGCATTGTAATGTCATCTGATTGAGGAGCATCACCTACGAAAAGCCCCACATCATATCTCACCAGGCTGCACAAATCTTCAGGGCTCCCCTTTTTAGAATCGTCCAAACAAATTTTAAGGTTTTCCTCGCCGTATAATTGCATTTTACCGTTGGTTGCCTCTGTTACACCATCTGTGTAAAGGAAAATCTCATCAGAAGGGTTAAGGATTAGCTCTCTGCAAACATATTTTACATCCTCCATCCCCGCTAAAATCAGATTAGATTTTGTGTGAATATACTCAAATTCACCATTTTTGCGACGAATAAGCGGAGGATTGTGCCCCGCATTGGCATACTCAAGCCTCCCGGTTTTTAAATCAAGCTTCCCAATCCAAGAGGTGATAAACATTCCTGCTTCGTTGTTTTCACAAAGCCTTTGATTTGCTATTGTGAATATCTCATCCACGCCTTTTCCGCTTTCCGCCAGTCCTTTTATCAAGGTTTTGGCCGTCATCATAAACAAAGAGGCCGGAATTCCTTTCCCTGAAACGTCAGCAACCAAAAACACTAAAGTGGAGGAATCCAGCATATAAAAATCATAAAAATCCCCCCCAACTTCCTTCGCGGCCTCCATTGAGGCATAAATATCAAAGTCATACCTCATAGGGTATGGAGGAAACACAGAGGGCAGTGCAGAAAGCTGAATTTCTCTTGCCAGTTCCAACTCCTTGTCAATTCTTTCCTCAGCATCCTTAATATAGTGCTTTAAGGTGGCTACTGTGGCATTAACATGATCTGAAAGCAGCGAAAATTCCTTAAAGCTTCTCACATCTACGGTTGTATCCAAATCACCCTTAGTTATGGCATTTAAGTCTTCATTAACTCTCTTTAAGTTTCTTACCACCTTTGTTTTAAGCATATGATAAATAAGAATAAAGAGGGTGGTATAAATAAGTATCTCCATAAAGGCCACAATATAAAGAGTCACATTTCTGAAAAGTTCAGCCTCATCTGTGGTAACCCTACATATTATCATTTGAGAGAAGCCGCAGGTAACCACAAAGGCAATCACCACACAAATTAAAAGCCAAAAGCCAAAGTCATAGCTGATGCTTTTTGCTCTGCTCTTAAAATTTTCCCGCTTATCCCAAAGGCTGCCCACAAAAACTGAAAGGCCCACACTGACCCCTCCGCAAAGCACCATAGGCAGAGTGCATATTTCAACATAGGAAAAGGCCCTTGCCACATTATTTATGTTGGTGACAATAACCAAAAGCATATGCATAACTTCCATTGTGGTGCCGATTCCCAATCCGGATAAAAAATTAGGCTTTGAATTTTCAAATAGTTGACAGCGCATAATTCCGCTGAATACCCCAGCTAAAAAAACAGAAACGCAGCAAGCCAATTTGGTTAGAGCGCCTCCATAAAAAGCACGATAACCACAGCCAATTATCCCAGCAATCAGCCCAGCGGGGGCGCCAAAAATAAGTCCGGCGCAAAGTGGGGCGGCGTCACGCATATTCATTATAACTCCGTCCCCAATCACCACGCCAAAGCGTGTGGATAAAACTGCAAGAGCTCCAAAACTAAGACCAATAATCAGCTGTTTAAACGTTTTTTTCATGGCAGCAAATCTGGTTTTAGTCTCAAGCAAATTAAACAGTCCGCTTAGGGCAACAGGGAAAAGTGTGGCAGCAGCCATTCTAAGAACAGTCATTTTTTACCGCCCTTTTTATTTTTCTATGGTAAGAAAATCAACAAAACCGGTTATTTCAAACACTTCTTCAACCGCTTTTGGCACATGCACAAGGGTTAGAGTGCCCTTCGGGCTCATTTCCTTTTGAGCCTTCAACACAACTCTTAGCCCGGCAGAGGAAATATATTCCAGATTTTCAAAATCCAGCACTAAATCATTGGTATTAGGAATAACTTCTTCTAAAACCTCCTCAAGTTCTGAGGCCGTGATTGAATCAATGCGCCCTGACACTATAATAACCGATTTATCAGAAATATTTTTTTCAATATTTAGGCTCATAATAATGCTCCCTTGAATAAATTAAATTTAAGCTTTACTTGTTTCGATGCTCCACAACAAAAGGAATAAGTTTTTCCCTTAAGAGTTTGCCGGCCATTTCACGTTTTTCCACAGGCCATCGGTCCCCCTTCATCATGGATGTAACGCAACGGAACCATGCCAGGGGATAGAGCCAGCTAACATCTGGATTTGACTCTGCCGCCTCATCTAGGGTATCAGCTCTGAAATATCTTTTAATAAACAGTTCCCAGAAGCGTCTCACCGTTTTATTTGAAAGCTTATAAAAATCATTAAATTCATCAGCGTCGCTCATAGCAAATTCCATTGAAAATAAGAGACGGGAGATATCAAACATAGCCGTGCCTGTGGAAAATTCTCCCATATCAATCAAACAGCACTCGCCATTTTGCACCATAATGTTGTTGGGGTTTATATCTCCATGAACGCAGGTTAATCTATCTGGCACCATATCAATAAATTCATAAAGATACTCTCTTTCCTCTTCACTGATTCCGGAAACATTGGGAATATCCGCTCTGTTTAAATCCTTAAAAAATGGCAGTTCTCCTTCCTTTGCCTCAATTGAATGAATATGACGGCACATATCAGCATGCATATTCACGTATTCTTCAAGGTTATCCTCATCTTCCCTAATGAGCTCTGTTATGGTTTTAGAATTAATCAGCTCATAAATTACGCCAATTCGCCCATCAACATCCACAATATCGTAAGAAATTGCGGTGGGCACCCCCATAACAAAGGCTTTTTTAGCAAGAGCTTTTTCCTGCTCAATTTCCTCGTTTTTTATTCTTGGGAAATAAAGCTTTACTATTGTTTCATCATCTAAGCGGAACACCTCTCCGCAAGCACCGGCACCTATTCTTTCGCAGTTTTCTACGCTCACATGGCGAAGCGCCTTAGTGATATCCATAATTTCACAAAAGCCTGTAACCTCAAAAACATTCATAACTTCATCATTGGCGTTGATGACTTTAAAAGTTTTTTCACCACAGCGTTTTTTTGCCGAAAGAATTACCCTAAGCCCTGCTGAGGAGATATATTCCAAAGCTTTTGCATCAATTATTATTCCATCATGCTCTCCCGGTTCATTTGCCATTATAGCTTCAAATTCTCCAGCATTAGAGGAGGTTATGCTGCCGCTAAGCTCCACAATCGCGAGATTATTTTCGTAATGAATTGTTTGTGTCATTTTTTACTCCGTTTCTTCCTTAAATATTTCCTCTGTGACCTTTTTTAACTCCTCATACATTGCCATGCCTTCAAGAGATGACAAAACCTTCACCATTTCCCTAAAAAGCCAGGCCTGTTCTTTTCTGCCGCGTTTGAAACGCTTCCAGACATCCTCACCGACTTCCTCAAGACCTTCCTTTACACTGCGCAAATTTGCCAATTTGTCGGCACACATAAGCATCTTGTGGTCATTATCGTCTGTTTCTCTAAGGTGTTTTAGAGCTTCAGTTTTTCTCTCTTCCCAGCTTTTAGATTTGTCCTCGCTGTCATTAAAAACCAAATCAGCCACTCTCTTGGAAAAAGACTTTTCAAGTTCCTCGGGCGTAATGAAGGCATCTTCAATTGTATCGTGCAAAAATCCAGCACAAATAAGCTCTTCGCTGCCTCCATTTCTAGCAAGCTCAACAGCCACCTCCACAGGATGCACAATATATGGCTTACCGTCCTTCCTCTTTTGTTCCCCATGGGCATACATGGCAAACAGAAATGCTTTGCTAATCATTTTTTCTTCTCTTTTGTTTAAGCATGTATTTTATTAGCTTCCAAAATAAAAACCAATTTTTGTTCTATAATTATATCATAAATAGTGAACTACTCGGCAACAAGTTACCGAGCTTCTTGCTTCAACCACTACTGCTTGGCTAATACCTTGCGGTATCGCTAAGTCTTACACAGTGTCCACAAGCGTTAGGTTCGGCTAGTTCCTAGCCTACCAGTTATCATAAGGTTTATGCTACAAAAGTTTCTGACTTTAGTATGCGTAGACCTTCATTTTTTATATTTATTGCAGCATTCTGGTCACGACTGATTGTAAGACCACAATCACAAT
>CAVEWD010000038.1:0-8306 GCA_963619195.1 bacterium
TTCCTACACCCATGAGAATTCAAAAAATTTTGACACTCTCCCACTGCATTCAGCAACAGCGAAGTCCCTTCTTTAGAAAGCATGCTGTCATATATGAATGAGTAAAGATGTACATAATTACGAGTAGATGCAACTGTTATGCACTTGCCATCATCAACATCATACAAAAAGGCCTTTATTGTGTTTGAACCTATATCTATCAATCCTCTAAGCATAAACTTCCTCTCAACTTCTAATGGATATTTAAAACCCCTGTTATTCCAAATTATGCATCATCCGCAATACAGAATACAGGGGCAAAACATACCTCAATTAATTGTTATGTGTTAAATCCTCATTGCTATTATTAGCTTTTATTTCTAAAATCTCATCTCGCGATGTCATTTCTTCATCAATGCTTGATACATCATACCTATTTTTAGCACTTGATAAGCCTTTGCCTATTGCAGCAACAATAGACTTTACAGATACTTTAGTGAAATTCACAATCCTTTTAGCAAATATCGAAATTTTATAGAATACAACTTGAGATGTTTTCTCAAGCTTTAAATATAATTCATAGCTATTTGGTCCAACACTTGTGGCATTTGAAATATTTTTTGTCTCAATAACCTCGAGCTCGTCAACAGGATTATATATATAGTTAATAGACTCATTTCTTATGGAATAAAGTGCCTGCGCAATTTTTGATTCCAGCAAATTAAACTGAGGTGATGAAATATAAAACAAATGCCTTTTATCAGGTAGCACAGCCAATCTGAGTCTATATTCTTCAACAAGATTCGCTCTAAAATCAGTAGCACGCTCTATATCTTCAGATTTATCCTTCAATTGTTGAGCATAATCACCAAAAGAAACACGAGGAGCACTCCAAATAACCCTTCCTAAGATATTATCAAGTTTGCTATACAGTGTTCTGACGAGTATTGTGTCAAGATTAAAAAGCAAATCTTCTTCTCTTATATTTTCGCACACAAGATCAGGAACATATGTTTTAACAGCAATAGATCTATACTTTTCCTCTAGAACCTTATATTTGCTCTCAAATTTTGACTTCTGCTTATTAGCTACACTAACAGACTTAGCATATTCACGAGCCTCGGCTGCTAATAATTTTTTTCCAGATCTATCAAGCATCTTTGTCCTTTTGACAAGGCGTGCCACGCTATTTGATTCTGCAAGTTTTGATAGAAACTTATCAAATTTAAGAGACAAACCACCATCCTTCGGCGCACTGCAACTCTGCGAAAGCTCAGCAATTGCATTTAAGCGTTTAACCTCAAGATCAACTGTTTTCTCATCCTGCAGCTTATTATATTTTCCAGCAAAAATATCATCCATAGCACTCATTACAGGCGCATAGACTAAGGCTTTTTCCTTAAATACGAAAGGCCTTGGAGATCTACCAAGAATCATATCCAACTCTTTTATAGGCGAGTACTCATAGGTGATTTTTTGAGGCTTATATCTGTCAAGAATATCATCTAGGTTAATAAGGGTTCTCTCATTTTTTACGAAAGCAACATCAGCCTCATCTTCAACTATGTCAGCTCTTTCAAGTATCCTATCAAGCTCTATCTCACACAATCTATCTGTGAATTCATATGCTGTATAATGATTTTTTTTCAAAAAAATATCGCGCAAATGAGTTACAATGCGTTCAACAATAACAGCAGGTTCAACATTAATCTTGAAAAATGCTGAAAACATCAATATAATGTCAGCCACAACAAACAACGCTAATATGATCCACACGAGCTTAACACCGCTTTGCAGTCGCGTGCCTATATAAAAATTATTTATAAACTCGCTGGCATCTTTAACAGAAGAGAGATACATATCAACAGATGTCACATTTATAAAATACGTGATGCCATTATATATTGTGTAATAAATATATGATTCTCCACTTAATGTGGCCTTTGGATCATTTACTACCACACTATAGTCTGAAGAATAATAATAGCAATGACACATCCAAAAATCGGATCCATTTACATTAACTTTCTTTATTTGGGCAATATCAGTGTATGCATGGGAAGCCCCAAGATATGTTTCAAAATATTTTTGGATGTAACTCCTATTGTTAAAGGTGTCATCCAAGGCAGAATTTCCTATAGTATAATTTTTTCTGGAATATCCGCCTATTTGCTCAGCTGAAAGATTTTCAAAATAATCATTCGTAGAAACCAATGCATATGCATCAGTGGTATAGCGAATAATAACAGTATCTGAATATCCTAAGTTAGAAACAGATTCTGCATATTGAGGTTGAACATAAAAATAATACTTGGAATCTACGCTATAAACTTCCTTATACCCATCATATTTATCATTATCGCCGCATGATGCAGCAGAAAGAGCAATACAGATAATTAAAAAAAACAATGCAATCTTTCGTCTCATATATCATAAGTCCCCAGATTTTATTTTTGCAATTACATATTAACACCCATATATAAATGCAAGACCT
The DNA here is from genome assembly GCA_963619195.1 of bacterium. Lineage (GTDB taxonomy): Bacteria > Bacillota > Clostridia > Eubacteriales > Anaerofustaceae > RUG14186. The sequence continues at coordinate 2,474 of CAVEWD010000038.1, forward strand.
TAGATAGATAATTATACATTTTTACAGCCACCTATGCAAGAATTTCCCAGTAATTGAAGGAACGGATTAAGCAAAAGTTAATTCCCAAAATTGCTTCAAAAATGTCAAAAACATATTATAGCTTAATAGAATACCTGCTTCAGGTTATAATAAATACATCAAAAACCAGATTTTGCACAGAAAACGATTAGAGAGCCTTTAAGAGGAGAAAGTAAAAATAAAAGAACACTATTTTAGGGTATTAATAAGATAAGACGAAAAACGAAAACAAAGGCGAGGCATTAACATACCTCGCCATAAATACAAATAAACTACTTTCTGAGGCCAAGTTTCGCCAAAACAGCTCTATAGCGCTCAATATCATTCTTCATAAGGTAATTAAGAAGTCTTCTTCTTTTACCAACCATTTTAAGAAGTCCTCTTCTAGAATGATGGTCTTTCTTGTTAGCCTTAAGGTGTTCATTTAAATTGTTAATTCTAGCTGTAAGAATTGCAATCTGAACTTCTGGAGATCCTGTATCTCCCTCATGTTTTGCATTGTCTGCAATGATTGCTGATTTATCAATCTGCATTTTTATTCCTCCGTATTCTTTCATCCGCCTTTAGCTAAGTGAACGTTCGGAAGCGTCGCACACTGAGCCAAGGTATTTTTTTCACATCGATATTTTAACCTATTACAAACATAATAGCAATAATTTTTTAAATAATTAAAATACTATTTATGTTTTTGTCAACCAAGAAATCATATGATAGAATCAATTCGTAAATAAACATTATCCAAACAATATGATAGCTCGTATTGGAAAACAAAATTTCACGTTAAAATTATTTGGTGGCTGCAAATGAAGAAAAAAACTAAAGTGTTGCTATGCATTATTTTGTGTTCTTTATTGTTACTCACTTACTTTTGGGTTGAAGACAACTGTCTGCAAATAACGGAATATGAATACAAAAGCAACAAAATAGGAGAAAACTTTGAGGGTTTTACAATCGTACAAATCAGCGATTTGCATGGCAAAAGCATAGGAGATAATCATTCAAAAATGATGTCAGCTATCAAAGAGCTACAACCTGATATAATTGTGGTGACCGGAGACGTGGTTGACAGGCGCCGATGGAATTTCGATTCCGCCATCAGCTTTATAAACCAAGCTGTAAAAATTGCTCCAGTTTATTACATTCCAGGCAATCATGAGGCATATTCAGGGAAATACGAAGACATAATTAAACCTGTTCTTAAGGAAGCAGGCTGCATTGTTGTAGATGATGAAGCAATACAAATAGAAAGAAACAACGAAATCATCAACATAATCGGACTAAAATGTGTGGGTTTCTTGCCTAAAGACTATCAAAAAACTTATGACCTAAATGAAATAACCGAATTAATAAAGGAATTAAAAATTGACAATTGTTTAAACATATTACTTTCACATCGTCCAGAACTTATGGAGCAGTATAAAAATTCAGGTGTTGATATTGTTTTTTGCGGCCATGCTCACGGCGGACAATTCATTATACCAATAATAAATCAAGGCGTTTTGGCGCCAGACCAAGGATGGTGGCCCCAATATTTTATAGGAGCCTACACCCGAGAAAACACCACAATGTATGTAAGTCGCGGCATTGGAAATAGCGTTTGTCCAATACGTATAAATAATCGTCCCGAAATAATATCTGTGACACTGAAAACTGATATGTAATTATATTCGCATTCGAATATAAACACTCCATCACCACTCAAGAGAGCATGACTCATATATTCATTTAATTAGAAGAATCATGATTAAATCTACATAGCAAAGCACCCTACATCCTGGTTTTCAGGAAATAGAGTGCTGTTTGTTTTAGTTCTTCTGTTTATTCTGTTTATCTTTTTGCAAATTATCAAGCATAGCCTCAAGCTCGCTAATATCACCATCATCTGCTAAAAGGTCATCATCTTTGTTTCGGTTCTTATTTTTTTTTGAAAAGATAGATTCTTTTTCTTTCTCGATGTTGGAATCGCCTTCAGAAGCGGCGGACGAAATAATGGTGCTACCTTCAGCAAAATTATTCATTTCCGATTTTTTCTCTGCATTTCTCTTATTTTTTTTATGTTTTTTATTGTGTCCATTTTTACAACCCTTAGATTTCCCTGCAAAATATCCAATACAAAATCCTGCGCATAAAACAGCAATTCCGATGGTAATATATACCAAAAATCTGGCGATAGTCGGTGTATTACTTACTCTATTAACTGAATGATATGCCTCGGCATTTTCGACATCCATCGTTGTTATAACAAAGTCGCCACCCTTATCAATATCAAAGGATACTCCTCCTCCATCGGAAACAACAATGTTTTTTGCTGCAATTATCATTTTATCTTCGCTTTCATCGTAAGAGTACACATTTACCACTTGTCCCTTACTCAAATTGGTGTAGACAGTAAATGTTGCAAATCCAGGAAGCTCAGCTTTATAATGAGTTGAAAATACATAATTCTCATAAGATCCCATGGCTGAAAGAAAATCATCACTGTAGGTTGATGACCTTATCATGGTTAAATCGTACACATCTTGCGTTATTTCATAATCCATTTCATCAGAGCAGAATGATATCGTTCCATTCTTTGTCTTTAAAGTAACCGTAACACCTTCGCTATCCTTAAGGGTTTTAAAGATGTCAGCGTCAACCAGCTGGACAGGACAAAAACTCATATCTAAAAATACATTCTTCTGCCCATCTTTTATTTTTTTTGTTATAGAATTCACATAGCTTTGCGACACATATGTTTCATAATTTTGAGCACATCTTACAGTAACATTATATATTTTAGTTGATGTTCCATCCTCCGCTGTGCACACAATATGATACATGTTCTCGCGTCCGGAAATAAGTTGAGGTTCCCCAATCACATTGCAGGATGCATTGGCATCAAAAGCCTGAACCTCAAAAGTCATTTCTCTCACGGAACCATCAGTTTCAATTATATAGTTGAATGTATCCTTATCAAACACAGGCAACAATTTACCTGAGCTAGGAATCAAGGCTTCGACATCACAGTTTGACGAAGCTTTGGCATTAGGATCTTTATCTCTTTGTGCAATTATTGTATAGGTTGAAGTCGATCCATTTTCAGCGGTTACAATAACAAATATTTTTGAGGTTGCACCCGCCTTTAGTTCATTGCCTTCACACCTAACAGTAGCCTTGCTGTCATTCGGTGTAGCTGTTATATCAAGTTTTTCAGTTTCAAAATCCACGCTCACACTATATTCAAACGCATTTGAACTAAAGGAGGGGCTTAAAGCATATCCCGAAATACTCAAACCCTTAAGAGAAGAATCGGTCGAAAGAGATGGATCATTGTTTGTTTTGCTGCTGTTATTAGATCCGCCATTACTTCCACTGCCACCATTATTACCTGACGATTGTCCAGAAGGTATACTGACTGTAATTGAGCACCCGCTGCCTGAAACATCATTATCACCATCGGAGCCGGATACATCCCCCAGGGAAATGGTTGTACTCTCCCCTTGTCCAAACCCTGAAATAGCTTTGAAAGTAACAGATGCAAAGCTACCTGATGTTGTGCCATTTACGGTCCATGCTGCTATTCTTCCACCAACCGTGGCACTAAAAGCACCAGCTCCAGATGAAGATGTAATAGACAATTTTGAAGAGTCATAATTTAAAGCCGCATCAATGCCATAAATATTAGATGACGAGGAAAAAGAAAACGTTATCGTAAACTCCTCTCCCTTAGATATTGATGTGCTGCCACTAGCTGATGTAGAAAATGTTTCGGCGGTTACCCTAGAAAAAGGCATACACACTAAAAGCAACGCAGCAACTGCAGAAATAATCTTTTTATTTCTTAATCTCATACTCACTCTCCCTATTATTCAAACATTTCTATGCCTGCCAGATGTCTTGCTAGCTTAACCACATCGGTAGATGTGACCGAACCGTTTTTATTTATGTCGGCAGCCAAAAGCTTAGCACCGGTTAAAGTTTCTATTTTAGCTATATGCCTTGCCAATTTGACAATATCCGTGGAGGATACTTTTCCATCTCCATTGATATCTCCGGTTACAACAGCAGTGTAGGTGGTATTAAAATTGCCAGCGGAATCATATAATTTCACATCCATGCCAGTCTTAACAAACCCACTGGTAACTTCATTTCCTTTATCATACAATTTCACATACCCATCAGCAAAATGTGTAACAAAATCTGAAATTACTGTTTCGGAATGAATATTTGATACAACCTTCTCAGATTTATTTATAGAATACACATCACTAACAATATCAGTATCACCAGAACCTTGATCTGGAATTATACCCGTGCTGAACACAATATCCACATTGCTCTTTAACACATACGCCTTGGAAGTTGAAAAATCGTAACTCCAGGAATTGCATCCTCGTCCTTCACTGTTCACCGGAATTTCAGAACGAACAACATAAAAATCCCCAACTTCCCCCAAAACAATCATTGGCATACCAATTGGACCGTAACTATAACTGCCATTGCTTCGAGAAGGATCTTTAGTAGTATACTTATAAAGCTTAAATGAGCTTGTAGAAGCCTCACTGTAAGCATAAGTTATGGAATTAGTAACTGCAATAGTATATTTCCCATAGTCCTTAGAGCCAAGGTATTTATCCAGCATATATGCTCTTGAAGCAATTTTTTCGCCATGCCAAGGATCCGATGCGTATTTAACACTAACACCAATAAGTTTGCTACCTGTGCAGCTTCCAAAATATCTGGAATCTCCTGCATAGTTATTAATCCAACCATCATAACGATCGTCCACGTTATAATAACTGCTACCTTTTGAAGGGTCAACATAGGCGTAGGCATCTAAGTAATCACGGCTAAGGGTGTATTTTGCATGTTCCATAATGCAGCGATTAACACTAGAATAAGAATCGGCACTGTAATAAGCATCTGAGTCTACAGCATCTATTCCAAATATATTATTTTTTTCTCTCGCAATTTCACTTTTCCCATAACCGGATTCCAAATCTGCAAAGGCTATTTCTAACACTGCATTTATTCCATAAGAAGCCTGTGCACTAAGAAAAGCTCCTGCATTGTTAAGATAAACGCTGGTAAGAGATGTATTGGAGGTGGCATTGCGATATGCAATATAGCTATTAAGTTCACCCTCTGTATAATTGGTTTCAGAGCGGAATGATAAAAATTTATAATAGATGTAATGAGTCCCAATACAATTTATGCCTTTAACTGCATCAATCGGATCAGTGTAGTAATAAATGCTATCAAGGCAGTAATATCTTATTCCTTCTTCCATAAACGATGGTGCTTTATCCAAGGTCAAACCATACATATCAGTCCCATCTGTGGAATAATTATAAAGGCTGATATAATGGACGAGATCGTTCCCCTCGCGCTCATAATAATCAAACTCATAACGCATTGGGCGGTATTCTGTTGTTCTGCGTGGATAAGTAAAAGCTGAAGGTATTAAAATCAACTCCGAAACACTTGCCACCGCTTCGTATGAACTTATACTGAAGGTAACATTCTGATTACTGTCTGTGGAGATATAGTAGCATATAACGCCATTTGAACAATAACCAGGTATACCACCGCTATATGTGGAGGCAAACACCAAAGTAGAGGAAGACGAATCCGTTATAACCATTCCTTCCTTCATTGCCACAACTTTGCCGCTGCCAGTTCTAACAACCGCATCTCTGTTAGAGCTTGCATTTAGTGCATCATATGCTGCAGAATAGGAGGAGAAACTATCTATATTTGTGTAAGTTGCATCAGTATTTGCAATGTCAAGTGTATATTCTGCCCCTGCCATGAC
>CAVEWD010000039.1:0-4199 GCA_963619195.1 bacterium
GAAAGCAAAAGGCAGAATTTCAAAACCTTCTTCACGCTTTTTAGCCTAAATAGGTCAAAATCTTTTTCTTGTTTTAGCTTTCTCCATAACCAATATGAAATCATTGCAAAGGGAATTTGCAAAAGGCTGTCAATGGCAGAGTAGGCCACCCCATAGTCTGAAATGAGATCGCAAATCAAATTTCCTGCTGCGCAGGCAAAGGCGGCAGGCAAACCAAATATCATTCCTAAAACCGGGGTTATGCCTGAAGCAATCCTTAAATTTGTTATTTCAGATGTTGAAAGGGCAAATTTGAAGGGCAAGGTAAACATTAGAAATATGATTAAGTCTGTGATAAAAACCAAAATTGCGGCACTGGTTTTTGTTAACTTCAGTTTCATTTTCCCTCCATTTAGAATATTAAGCTAAAAAGTTTTTTTACAAGGTCACAAAATGTGCTGCTGATAACTCCCAGTATGAGTGCCAGCAATATATAAATGAACATGCTGGTTTGGCTTATGGAGCTGCGCTTTATTGAGAAAAAGAAATTAAAGCGTCCCTTTGTATTTTCCTCCAGTGACTCAGTCCATTGGTAGGTTATTACATCTTCCTTTGGCATCTGCTCCGGCATGTAGTTATTGTAGAGAGCCTTCTCAAGCTTTCTGATTCTATAGCAGCTTGTATCGCTAACTTCATAAACCTCATCAATGGAAACTGTTATTGTGGTTTTTTTAAGCTTTTGTCTGTGAAATGCACCGTTGTGGTTAACTTCGGTTGGCAGCAGTCTGGCTTCATTAATTCTGATGGAACAGCCATAGTTTTCTGCAATCACAGGTGATGTTAAGAGGTTGCAGATTTTGTTAAATAAGCCGCTCACATCTATTTTTGGCGCAAAAGCTTCATTAATTGTTTTGTGTGGGATTCTAAAGGCCACATAGCCTTCATCATTTGCAAGGAATTTTTGCAGCTTTTCTAAGTCCACCGTAAGAAGGGAGCCGTCATCGCAGCCCTTAAGCTCATAGCCAAGCTTTGAAATGTGAATTAAATCTAATGTTTTGCCATTGTAGGCTATTTCTGAAGTGCATTCGTTTTTTTGGTAATCAATAATGCAGGTGGCATTAAAGGTAGCTTTGAGAATTCCTTCATTATTTAAAAGGAGGGAAACGTCAGTAATCTCATCGTGGGAAACCTGAAAGGGAATATAAATATTAAGGGATGAGGTGGCTTTAATGCCCTTGATTTGCACCGCAACATCAATGTAGCTTTCGCCCTTAGGGTTCAACCAGTCGTTTAGATAAAATTTGCTGGTATTGTTTCCTTCAATCCAGACTGCCCAGCCATCATCTGTGAAGGATTTTTTTGTTACTGACATTTTTACTCCTTGGTGTGGTTCGATTTATATTTTATATTAAAAATTGTATTGAAAAAATTATATGCGGTGTTATTTTACATTAATATAGGGCGACTTTCAAGCAAAATGCCGTAAAACACACTTTATGCCTTGTTTTAATTTCTAAGATTTTAGGGTTGGTTTATATCTTCCATTAAGGAATATATTCAGTAGCCTGTGATATGTTATAATAAAAAAGATTTAATGAGGTTTTATTTATTAAATATCTGGTTGTGGAGTTGGTAATGGAACTTAAGGAATTTTTCAGTAATCATAAAAAAGTCGCAATAGCTTTTTCGGGCGGAGTTGATTCTGCATATTTGCTTTATTCTGCAATGAAATTTGGAGTAGATGCACATGCCTACTATGTGAAATCACCCTTTCAGCCTGAGTTTGAACTTATGGATGCAAAAAGGCTGGCAGAAGAAATCTCAGCGAGGTTTACGATTTTAGAGCTTGATGTGCTGGAGGATGAAAATATAAAAAATAATCCCGCCAACAGGTGTTATTATTGCAAAAGAAAGATATTTTCAGCTATATTAAATGCAGCGGCTAAGGATGGCTACGATGTTATTTTAGATGGCACAAATGCTTCGGATGACGCATCCGATCGCCCGGGAATGAAAGCTATTAATGAATTGAACGTTTTATCGCCCCTTAAGGAATGTGGCTTAACAAAGGCTCAAATACGTCAGCTGTCAAGAGAAGAAGGGCTTTTTACATGGAATAAGCCGGCTTATGCTTGCCTTGCAACCAGAATTCCAGCAGGAGATGTTATTAGCCTTGAAAAATTGAAAACCACTGAATATGCGGAAGGATATTTATATTCTCTTGGTTTTCGTGATTTTCGTGTTAGATATATAAATGGTGCGGCCAGGTTGGAGTTTTCACAGGAGCAGTTAAAAAAGGCTTTGGATGAGCGAGAAAAAATTGTTTGCGAGCTCAAAAGATATTACTCTGCTGTTTTATTGGATTTGGAGGTGGTAAGATGAACAATGAGATAAGAAGCATTCTACAGTCCCTTAAGGATGGAGAAATTACTGTGGATGAGGCTCTGTTAACCATAAAGGAGAAGCCCTTTGAAGACTTGGGTTATTCTAAAGTGGATTTTCATAGAGCAGTCAGACAGGGGGCCTCTGAGGTGATTTACGGAGAAGGAAAAACCCCTGAACAAATTGTGGGAATAATAGGCAATATGCTTCAGAATAAAACAAAAACCATTCTCATCACTCGCCTTGCTGAGAAATCAGCTGATGTGATTATGGAAAAATATGAAATGGATTATAAGAAGGACGCAAGAATTGGCATTGTGGGGGAAATGCCGGCAAAAAGCGGAATCGGAAAGATTGTCGTGGCCACAGGAGGCACTTCAGACATTCCTGTTGCAGAAGAGGCTGCCTTAACAGCTGAGGTTTATGGAAATGAGGTAATAAGACTTTATGATGTGGGGGTTTCGGGGCTGCATCGCCTTTTGTCTTATATGGACGAAATAATGAGCGCATCTGTGATAATTGCCATTGCAGGGATGGAGGGAGCTTTAGCTAGTGTAATAGGAGGCCTTTCTGACTGCCCTGTGATAGCCGTTCCCACCAGTGTTGGGTATGGAGCATCATTTAACGGGCTTGCTGCGCTGCTTTCGATGTTGAATTCCTGTGCCAGCGGCGTATCTGTGGTGAATATTGATAATGGCTTTGGGGCAGGTTATTTGGCAAGCATGATTAATCATATGGAGGTTAAAAAATGAAAACCTTATATATAGATTGCGCAATGGGTGCTGCCGGGGATATGCTCACAGCTGCACTTTTAGAACTTGTTGAAAATAAGGATGATTTTATAAATAGGTTAAACTCCCTTGGCCTTCCAGGAGTAAAATACGAAATTCAAAGAGTAAAAAGGTGCGGAATTAGCGGAAATTTGGTTTCAGTTAAAATAAACGGAGAAGAAGAAGGAACGGGGGATGGGCATGATAGCTCTAATCACCACCATGAACACCACGCTCTAGCTGATATTGAGCATATTGTCAGGGATCATCTTAATGTTTGTGAAGATGCAAAAAAAGATATTATTAAGGTTTTTTCTCTTATTGCTCAAGCCGAGAGTGAGGTTCATGGCGAGAGAGTTGAAATGATTCATTTTCATGAGGTTGGCACAATGGATGCCATTGCGGATGTTGCTGCTGTTTGCCTTTTAATAAATGAAATAGCGCCAGATAAGATTATGTCCTCTGCGATAAATACAGGAAGCGGGTTTGTTAAGTGTGCTCATGGAGTGCTTCCGGTGCCTGCCCCAGCTACAGCATATCTATTAAGGGATGTGCCAATATATCAAGGTGAAATCAAATCAGAGCTATGCACTCCCACGGGGGCAGCGCTTATTAAATATTTTGCAGACGAATTTGGCTCTATGCCAGTTATGCAAACCCATGCAATTGGCTATGGGATGGGTAAAAAGGAATTTGAGACTGCAAATTGCGTAAGGGCGTTTTTAGGAGAAGAGGAGGATATTCCACCAAGCATAACATGCCTATTGTGTAATTTGGATGACATGACACCTGAAGCAATAGGTTTTGCCACAGAGACTTTGATGCGTGAAGGAGCCTTGGATGTTTATACCATAAATGTTGGAATGAAAAAAAATCGTCCAGGGGTGCTACTTTGCGCAATGTGTGAAAATGCTGAAAAAAACAAAATGGTAGAGCTTATTTTTAAACATACCACCACCCTTGGAATTAGAGAGCACATTGCAAAAAGATATATATTAAACCGTTTTGTAGAAACGCTATTAACGGAATTTGGAAATGTGAGAAAAAAAATTTCCACAGGCTATGGGG
>CAVEWD010000039.1:4209-8081 GCA_963619195.1 bacterium
GGGGTAAGTAGGGAGAAATTTGAGTATGATGATATTTCGCGTATTGCCCGGGAGAACGAAATATCCCTTAGAGATGTTGAGAATATGCTTAAATAAAAACATAATTAATTAAAGAGCCTGCTTGCTTTAAAGTGGGCTTTTGCTTTGTTAAGGCACGTATTTCCTAGTTGCTATAGGCCGTAATTTTATATAAATACATATTTAGTTTATTAATATGTGCTATAATATCCGTAACTGTTTATTCCAGTTTGCGTGCTGAAAAATGTTTAGGCGGCAGTGGATGTGACGGAGCATAAAAATGAAGAAAATAAAATTATTTAAAAAATATATATTTGCCTTTCTTGATACACTAATGTGCTTTTTGGCATGGTGCATTCTTGCAAAGGTGTTTCCACGTGAAATTCATTCCTATACAATGGTAAACATTACCACCGTTGGTGTTGTTTACACTTTGGTTGTCATTGCTTTACAGATCATATATGGCTTGTATGATACCCTTTGGCGTTATATAAATGTTAAAGAGCTTACGCAGCTTATTATTGTTTCGCTTTTTTCCAATGGTATTGCATCTATTGTTGTGAATATATTCTTTTACCGAATCAGCGTACTGTTTCTTTTAATGCACATTATGTCTGTAACATTAATTGTTTTGGTTTCTCGAATGATGTATTACATGGTTGAAATGAGAAAAACATCTCTGCCGGACATGAAGCTCAAAAAGAAAATGCTTATAATTGGTGCAGGGGATGCCTGCATCATGCTCCTTGGGGAAATGGATTTTAACAACATCTACGGGTATGAACCTGTTGGGATAATTGATGATGATCCCATGAAAAAAGGCAGAAAAATATCTGGTGTTAAGATTTTAGGTGATCGAAGCTGTATTGCTCAGGTGGTTAAGGAATATAAGGTAGAGACAATAATATTTTCAATTGTCAGTCTTGCTCCAGAGGAAAAAAAGGAAATTTTGGAATTATGCACTGAGGTTTGCAGCGATGTGAAGGTTGTTCACAATTTTTATGACAACATGGCCAACGAAAACATTGAAATACGCTCTGTGCAAATGGAGGAACTGCTGGGCAGAGAGGTTACTGACATAACAAAGCTGGAAAAGCTGGACTACATTGAAAATAAGGTGGTCATGGTAACCGGAGGTGGCGGTTCCATTGGCTCTGAGCTTTGCAGACAGATAAGCAAATGCTCGCCTAAAAAGCTTATAATTCTTGATATATATGAAAACAACGCCTATGATATTCAGCAGGCTCTTTTGGCTAATAAAAATTTAAATTTTGAATTGTGTGTGGAAATAGCCAGCATAAGAGACCTTGATAAAATGGAATATCTGTTTAATTATTATCACCCACAGGTGATATTTCATGCTGCTGCTCATAAGCATGTGCCTCTTATGGAAACGAACCCCGAAGAGGCTGTGAAAAATAATGTTCTAGGCAGCTTAAATGTTATGAAGATGGCTGATAAATATGGTGCTGAGCGCTTTGTTATGATTTCCACTGATAAAGCCGTTAATCCCACAAATGTGATGGGGGCATCTAAGCGAATTTGCGAGAAGATAATGCTTTCCTATGCTAAAAGCTCAAAAACAATATTTACTGCTGTGCGTTTTGGCAATGTTTTAGGTTCAAATGGTTCGGTGGTACCTTTGTTTAAAAAACAGCTGGAGGCGGGAGGTCCTTTGACTGTTACTCACCCTGAGGTAACAAGATTTTTCATGACAGTATCGGAGGCGGTGTCGCTGGTTCTAACAGCAGGCAGTATTGCACATGGCGGCGAAATATTTGTTCTTAATATGGGTCAGCCTGTAAAAATAAAGGAAATGGCAGAAACTTTCATAAGGCTTAATGGGAAAAAACCTTACAAAGATATTGGTATCGAATTCATTGGCCTGCGCCCAGGAGAAAAGCTATATGAAGAGCTTCTTATTGACAAAAGCGGCTTAAAGAAAACATCCCACGAGAAAATTTTTGTGGAGCCCCTCGAAGATGTGGACACAAATTCTTTAATGAACGATATAGAAAAACTTGTGGATTTCGCGCGTATACCTGATAAAAATGAAGTTTGCTCTCAAATTGAGTGTATGTTACCTGAGTTTGAGCATGCCTTTAACAATAAGGGAACGCAGAATTCGAAATAAATGCTTTATAATAAGAGCATTTTGAGGGTGGTTGAATGAATGATAATTCAGAATTCAAAGTTAGAGCTTCGGTGGCAATGGCTGTGTATAATGCACATGAATACATCTGTGAGCAGATAGATTCCATATTATGTTTAATGAATGACGATGATGAGTTGGTTATATCCTATGATAAATCATCTGATTCCACCTGGGATATAATAACAGACTACAGTGCTAGAGACTGTCGGGTTAAGGTGTTTGAAAACACGAACGCACCTGGGGTGCGTGGAAATTTCACCAATGCGGTGGAGCACTGCTTGGGAAAGTATATATTTTTAAGCGACCAGGATGATATATGGTTTAATGACAAAATAAACAAGATTGTGGATATATTTGAGAAAACAAGCTTTGATTTAGTTGTGCACGATGCCAACGAAGGAGATGGCAGCTTAAATGTGACCTGCTCCAGCGTGTTTGACAAATATAATATATCTAAAAGCGGGTTTAGAAATTATGTCAGCAGCACCGCATCAGGCTGTTGTATGGCATTTAGAGCGCAAATGAAGGAAATTTTGCTTCCTTTCCCTAAAAACAATCCGCATGATGTTTGGACAATGATGATTTGTGCAGCCTTTGGCAGAATATTTTTGCTGTATGAGGTGCTTATGACGCACCGAATTCATGGTAAAAATGTCACGGTGCAAAGAAGAAGCATTCCGGTTATTATTGTAGACAGATTCACCTTGGGATTTCATTTTCTGGTAAGATATTTTAAATACAGCTTAAAAAAACGGAGGAACAAATGAAAGGTATAATTTTAGCCGGCGGCTCCGGCACAAGGCTCTATCCACTTACGATGGTAACATCAAAGCAGCTTTTGCCAATATATGACAAACCTATGATTTATTACCCTCTCTCAACTCTTATGTTGGCAGGAATAAAGGATATTCTCATAATATCAACCCCAACGGATTTGCCTAACTTTGAGAGACTTTTGGGAGATGGTTCCAGATATGGTATTTCTCTTAGTTATAAAGAACAGCCATCACCAGATGGACTGGCACAGGCTTTTATAATCGGAGAGGAATTTGTTGGAGACGACACCTGTGCTATGGTGTTAGGGGATAATATTTTCTATGGCAACGGATTTGGCCGTATGCTGCGAAGTGCAGTGAAAAATGCCGACGATGGTTTTGCCACTGTGTTTGGTTACTATGTAAACGACCCGGAGCGTTTTGGCGTGGTGGAGTTTGATGATGATGGAAATGTGGTGAGCATTGAAGAAAAACCTAAGAATCCAAAGAGCAACTATTGTGTGACAGGATTGTATTTTTACGACAATAGAGTTTGCCAAAAGGCTAAACAGGTTCGTCCCAGCCAAAGAGGAGAACTTGAAATAACTGATCTCAACAGGCTTTATTTAGATGAGGGGAAGCTCAAGGTGGAGCTTTTAGGGCGTGGTTTTGCGTGGCTTGACACAGGCACGATGGACAGCCTTCTGGAGGCTTCCAATTTTGTGGAAACAATAGAAAAACGCCAAAGTGTGAAGATATCTGCTTTGGAGGAAATAGCCTATAGAAACGGCTGGATTGATAAAGATATTCTTTTGGCAGCGGCATCACTTTATGGTAAGTCTCCCTATGGTGAGCACCTAAAAAATGTGGCTGAAGGCAAAATAAGGTATTAAATTTAAAATAGGTGGTAATGAAATATGAAGGTTACTGAAACGTCTCTTAAG
>CAVEWD010000040.1:0-7898 GCA_963619195.1 bacterium
TTACAGAAAGCCCCGCAAAACTGTTTTGAAAAATGTTGCCCAAGAGGGCGAGAGCAACTCATCAGAAGATAGCGCGGAGGCCACCGAGCTTCCAAAGAGCCTTGAAGAAGCCTTCAGCGGGCTTGAGAAGGAAGAAATTGAAAAAATTTTAGATGAAGTTTTGGAGGAGCCTAATGAATGAGGAAAACCCAAATAACCCGCTGCCAAGAAAAATTGCTTCATCCCTTGTGTATGTTTCTCAAATAACCTGGACAATTCTCTCCCCCATTATTTTAGGCCTGGGCTTGGGCTATGCTGCCGACAGCAAGTGGCCCTCAAATGGAAAATGGATCTTAATTGGAATTATTGTGGGGGTTTTATCCTCCTTTAGAAATATGTTTGTGCTTTTCCGCTCAATTGTGAGAAAAGCTGAAAATGAGGCTAAAGAAAAGAAAAATGACTCAAAAGAAGAATGACCAAAAGGATTTAATGCAAATTAAAAACATTGTTTTAACGGCATTAGCTCTGTGCGTTGTCATTTCTCTTATAGGACTTTGGTTTACCCCGCCCATTCCCTGGGTGCTGGGTGCGGCCTTCGGGCTTATAATAGCCCTTTTGTGTTTCAGGCTTTTATATTTAACCCTTCAAAAAAGCCTAAGCAAAGAGAAAAAATCAGCTAAGTTTTATTCCATGACCACCTATACGGTGCGTTATATAATCAAAGGCTTTGCCCTGTATGCGGCCTTTAAAAGCCCCTATTTAAACTGGGTTTCGGCTGCCTTAGGGCTAGTCAGCATAAATGTGGCAATTCATGTTTTAAACATTTTAAACATAATATTTGCAAAATCTAAAGAAAGGAGTGATTAAATTTGTCAATTTCAGAAGTTAATCTGGGTTTCAAAATTGGCCCCATCAGCGTAACCAACACAATGGTTTGGACATGGGTTGTGATGTTAATTCTCACGGTGCTTTTCCTTTGGTTGGGAGCTGGAGCCAAAATTGACCCAGAAAAAAGGACGAAACAGACGATAGCTGAATTTATTGTGGAGTTCATAAACAACATGGTACATTCGTGCATGGGTGCAAATAAGATGTTGTTCGCACCATACATCTTAGCATTATTTTCTTTTTTATTGCTGTCAAACCTAAGCGGATTCTTATTCCTGGGCTTCGTTCGTCCTCCAACGGCTGACTGGGCCACCACCCTGGCTATGTCAGTTTTGAGCTTTAGCCTCATTCAGGGTTATGGAATAAAGACAAACGGCATTGTGGAATACGCTAAAGGGCTTGCGGATCCAATTCCATTGCTGTTGCCTCTTAACATAATTGGTGAGGTTGCTCCAATTATATCACTGTCCTTCCGTCTGTTCGGAAACATCTTAGGAGGTCTCATCATAGGCACCCTAATTTATTCCATTTATGTTTCCGGAAATATGGTGTTCATATGGACGGTTACGGCAGGGGTTGCACTCATTTTCGCAGTAAAATTCGGGCTTTTGGAGAAGTTTGGGAAGCTGCCGAAAAATAAGAAAAAATTGCTTGGCTTGGTGGGAGCTCTTTTAGCTTTCCCAACACTGGCAATAGCTTTTGTGCATTTCTATTTCGATTTGTTCGCAGGAATCATGCAGGCATACATTTTCACCATGCTCACCATGATATTCATTGCCAACAAAATTCCGGACGAATGGAACGCATAGCAATAAAAAGTTAAAATTTTTATATAAAATCTTTAAGGAGAAAAAAATGGATTTATCAAATATTTCAGGACAGGATTTAATCTATGCCTTCAGTGCAATTGGTGCCGGCATAGGTCTTATCGCAGGTTTAGGCCCTGGTATTGGTCAGGGTGTGGCAGCAGGCTACGGTGCTGAAGCAGTTGGCAGACAGCCCAGCGCACAGGGCGACATTATGAAAACCATGCTTTTAGGTCAGGCAGTTGCAGAAACCACAGGTATTTACTCTTTGGTTGTTGCCCTCATTCTCATGTTCGTTCACCCCTACATTGGTTCAACTAGCGGAATCACAGGAACCGATTTCATCTTCGCATGCAGCGCAATCGGCGGCGGCATTGGCCTTATCGCAGGTGTTGGCCCTGGTATTGGTCAGGGTATCGCAGCAGGTCACGGCGCAGCAGCAGTTGGCAGACAGCCGGATGCTCAGGGCGACATTATGAAAACCATGCTTTTAGGTCAGGCAGTTGCAGAAACCACAGGTATTTACTCCTTGGTTGTTGCTCTCATTCTTATGTTCGTTCATCCTTTTGCATAAACACAAATTAAAAATATTAAGAAAGCTTGGTACGATAAATGGAAAGTTGGTTAATTAGAATTGATGCTGAGCTTCTTAAACAGGCGCTTATCCAGCTGATTACCTTCCTTTTATATTTCGTTGTTATAAAGAAATTCTTCTATGACAAAATAAACGGAATCATACAGCAAAGAAAGGAAATGGTGGCTGCAAGCCTCAATGATGCAAAGGCTGCTGACGACAAAGCCGAACAGCTCGAAAAAGAATATGAGCAAAGAGTTGGCGAGATTGAAAACGAAAGAGTTGAAATCATTAAAAAGGCAGCTGAGGATGCACAGCAGGTGAAGGAAAGAATAGTAAGTGAGGCCAGAGAACAGGCTAACGCTATTATTGAAAGCGCCAGTAAAGAAGTGGAAGCTCAAAAGGCAAAGGCCCAGGAAGAATTCAAGGATGCAATTGTGGAAATGACCATGGATGCAGCCGAGAAGGTTGTGGGAAAATCTCTTTCAAAGGAAGATCATCTTTCATTGATAAACGAATCTATTTCAATGTTTAAAGAGGTTTAGCCATGAGCCTTGCAGTTAAAAAATATTCAAACGCGCTCTTTGAGGTGGCAGAAGGAAAAAATTGCCTCGATGAAATTTACGCACAATTCAAGGCGGTAAACGAAGAAATTGCCACAAACAAAGACTTTGCAAAAATACTTGACACAAAAATTTTAACCGCAGCGGAAAAGAAAAAAATCTTTGAAAACGCGCTGAAGGATGCCAATCCATATCTTCTGAACTTCTTTAGAATTTTGGTGGATAAGGACAGAACAGAGGAAATAAAAGAAATATTTATCTCCTTTGAGGAGGATTATAAAAAATATAAAAACATCCTCGAGGCAACCGCGGTGACAGCCATACCTCTTAGTGATGATGAGCTTGAAAACATTAAGAAGATGATTGGCGAAAAATATTCCAAAACCGTTTATCTCGAAAATAAGGTTGATGAGAGCATTTTAGGCGGGATGATTCTTTATGTTGGCAACACAATGATGGACGCCAGCTTAAGAACAAAGCTAAACGGCCTTAGAGATAAGCTAAGACAAATAAAAATTTCGTAAGAGAGGAGTTAGGCGTTTAAACTATGAATCTCAAACCTGAAGAAATCAATAGATTAATCAAGGAACAGATAGAAAGTTACGACAGCAAGCTCGAAACCACCGACTTTGGTACGGTTGTTCAGATTGGTGATGGCATTGCCAGAATCAATGGGCTTGATTCCGCCATGGCAGGTGAGCTAATTGAGTTCCCCGGTGGCGTATACGGCATGGTGCAAAACCTGGAAGAAAATAACGTGGGTTGCGTTCTTTTAGGTGATGACTCGAACATTGTTGAAGGGGACAAGGTAAGCTGCACGGGGAGGATTGTTCAGGTTCCCGTGGGAGATGCTCTTATTGGGCGTGTGGTTAACGCTCTTGGCCAGCCTATAGACGGCAAGGGAGCAATTAAGGCCACAGAATTTAGAAACATTGAAACAAAGGCTCACGGCGTTATCGACAGAAAGTCGGTTAACACACCGTTGCAGACAGGCTATAAGGCAGTTGACTCTCTTATTCCTATCGGCAGAGGCCAAAGAGAACTTATCATTGGCGACAGACAGACCGGTAAAACGGCTCTTGCCATTGACACAATCATAAATCAAAAGGGCGAAGATGTTATCTGCATTTATGTTGCCATAGGTCAGAAGGCTTCCACAGTTGCCCAGATTGTTACAAAGCTTGAAGATTACGGAGCCATGAGCTACTCAATAGTGGTGGCTGCAACAGCCAGCGAAAAGGCTCCTTTGCAGTACATTGCGCCATATGCAGGCGTTTCAATGGCTGAATATTTCATGGATCAGGGTAAGGATGTGCTTATTGTTTACGATGACTTATCTAAGCACGCTGTGGCATACCGTTCCATGGCACTTCTTCTTAGAAGACCGCCAGGACGTGAGGCTTACCCAGGAGATGTATTCTACCTGCACTCAAGACTTTTGGAGAGAGCTGCTAAATTAGCCAGCGGCGGAAGCATTACCGCACTTCCAATAATTGAAACCCAAGCAGGAGATATTTCCGCATATATCCCAACAAACGTTATTTCCATAACCGATGGCCAGATCTTCTTGGAAACAGAGCTTTTCAACGCAGGTGTTCGTCCTGCTGTTAACCCGGGTATTTCGGTATCCCGTGTTGGTGGAAGCGCTCAGATTAAATCCATGAAGAAAATCGCAGGCCCACTTCGTATTGAATATGCACAATATAAAGAGCTTGCATCCTTCGCTCAGTTCGGAAGCGACCTTGACAAAGACACCAAGGCTCAGTTGGAAAAGGGCGAACGCATCATGGAAATGCTCAAACAGGATCAGTATTCACCAATGAAGGTTGAAGAGCAAGTTCTCATCATATTTGCAGTTTCAAACAACTTCTGCAACGATGTTGCTGTTAAGGATATGAAACGTTTTGAGAAGGAACTTACAGAATATGCAAGATTATCCCACGCAGATCTGCTTTCCGAGCTTAAAGCCACAAAGGACTTCGACAAAGAGCTCATGCAGAAAACAGCTGATGTGATAAAGGAATTCAAGCTCACCTTCAAGAGCAGCGAAGCCGCAGAAAAATAATTAAAGTGAGGTAGATTTTATGGCTGAATCAATGCGAGATATAAAAAACCGCATTAAAAGTGTAAACAGCACTAAACAGATAACTCACGCAATGCAGCTCGTTGCCAGCGCCAAGCTCAGAAAAACCAGAAGCAAGGCAGATGCCAGAAGAGCCTACACGAAATACATGATTGAATGCATGCACATAATTGCCGACGGCATGCAGGTGGACAGCCAGAATATATTCCTAAAGAATAATGATGCCGAAAAGGACCTTTACATAGTGATAACCTCAGACAAAGGTCTTGCAGGAGGCTTTAACTCCAACCTGCTTAAATTTGCCGCCAGCGAAATGCAAAAAAGCGAAAAGGCTGCTGTTTGCGCAGTTGGCCTGAAGGCTTTGGAGTATTTCACAAGAAATAAGGCAGAAATTGCTGCAAGCTATGTGGGTGAAAGCGAAAATCCTCAGCTTACGCTGGCAAGGACCATAGGCTCCGCCGTAACCACAATGTTCATCGAACAAAAGGTGAATAACGTGTATATCGTCTACAACCGCTTCGTTTCTGTTATGTCCCAGGTGCCTGAAATTGTAAGGCTTCTTCCCCTTGCCGATGGTGGAATGAAGGAAACCGACAAGGTTGACACCGTTTCCTACACAGAGGGGCTTAACATTGACTCAGAAAAGGTTGATTCCCTAAAGGCGGTTATGTGCTTTGAGCCCGACGTGGAAACCCTGGCAGATTGGCTTATTCCAAAATATTTCGACAACGCCATCTACGGAGCGCTTCTTGAGAGTGCAGCAGGCGAATTGGCCGCCAGAAGAATGGCAATGGAAAATGCAACGGATAACGCTGACGAGCTTATAGGTGATCTGACGCTTGAGTACAACAGAGCTAGACAAGGCGCTATTACTCAGGAACTTACTGAAATAATCAGCGGCGCCGATGCCATAAGCTAGGAGGGATTGCCGTGAGTGACGAAAAGAAACTTATTAAAGTTAAGATAATTACTCCCGAAAGAGTTTTGTTTGAGGGAGAGGTTGAAAAATTCATTGTAAAAAGCAGAGGCGAGGTGGGAGATTTCGAAATTCTTCCAGATCACCTTCCAATGACAGCTTCAATTGGCCTTGGCAGAGTAATTTTATTTGAGCCGGGGAAAGAAGAAAAGCAGGCTACGCTTTTCGGAGGCTTTGCTTTAGTTGAAAAAAATGCCGCCACCATCCTCACCGAGGTGGCAGAATGGCCGGAAGAGATTGATGTTGAACGAGCCGCAAAGGCAAAGGAAAGAGCCGAGGAGAACATGAAAAACGAAAAAATGGACTACACTCGTGCCCATGCAGCCTTAATAAGAGCCATTGAAAGACTCGATCTTGCAAAAGCCGGATATATTGATTAGTAAAACAGGAGGAATAACTATTCGTGAGCAGTAATTTAGGCAAAATCGTGCAGGTTGTTGGCCCTGTCGTTGACGTTAAATTCGAAAACGGCGAGCTTCCTAAGCTGTACAATGCCATAGAAATAGACAACCACGGACAAAAGCTTGTTGTTGAAGTTGCTCAGCACATGGGAGATGACGTTGTTAGATGCATAGCCATGGACTCCACCGATGGTCTCGTAAGAGGTCAGGAATGCGTTGACACAGGCTCTCCAATTAAGGTTCCAGTGGGAAAAGTAACTCTGGGAAGAATGGTAAACGTGCTTGGCCAGCCTATTGACGGAATGGAAATGGATATGAATGGAGTTGAAACAGCTTCCATTCACGCTCAGGCACCCAGCTTTGCTGACCAGAAAACAGAGCCTGAAATTTTTGAAACAGGCATTAAGGTAGTTGACCTTATCTGCCCATACACAAAGGGTGGTAAAATCGGCTTGTTCGGAGGCGCAGGAGTTGGTAAAACAGTTCTTATTCAGGAGCTTATCAACAACATAGCCACACAGCATGGCGGACTTTCAGTTTTCGCCGGAGTTGGTGAGAGAACAAGAGAGGGCAACGACCTCTACTATGAAATGAAGGAATCAGGCGTTATTAATAAAACAGCCCTTTGCTTCGGTCAGATGAACGAACCCCCAGGAGCAAGAATGAGAGTTGCTCTCACAGGCCTCACCATGGCTGAATACTTCAGAGATAAAGAGCATCAGGACGTGCTTCTCTTCATTGATAACATCTTCCGTTTCACCCAGGCAGGAAGCGAGGTTTCCGCACTTTTAGGCCGTATGCCTTCAGCTGTTGGTTACCAGCCAACCTTAGCCACAGAAATGGGCGCTCTTCAGGAAAGAATTACCTCCACAAAGGAAGGCTCCATAACCTCAGTTCAGGCAGTTTATGTGCCTGCTGACGACCTTACCGACCCAGCACCTGCCACCACCTTCGCTCACTTGGATGCAACCACAGTTTTGAGCAGAAGCATCGCAGAAAAGGGCATCTACCCAGCAGTGGACCCACTTGATTCCACCAGCCGTATCCTTGACCCACAGGTTGTTGGTGAAGACCACTACAACACAGCTCGTGCTGTGCAGGAAATTCTGCAAAGATATAAAGAGCTGCAGGACATCATCGCCATTCTCGGTATGGAAGAACTCAGCGAAGATGACAAGCTCATCGTTTCCAGAGCAAGAAAAGTGGAAAGATTCCTTTCTCAGCCTTTCCATGTTGCAGAGCAGTTCACAGGCGCCAGCGGAAAATATGTGCCTTTGGAGGAAACCATCAGAGGCTTCAAGGAAATCCTTGCCGGCGAGCATGATGACCTTCCAGAGGGAGCATTCCTTCTTGTGGGCACCATCGACGAAGCTGTTGAAAAAGCAAAACATATGTCAGAAAGCGCTTTCTAGTAGCGGTGACAATTTCAAAAGAGCCCTTTTGGGGCTCTTTTGTTGTTACGGCTATAAAAAAAGCACCTCACAAGAGGTGCTAATTATCGCATGGAGCTGATAGAGGGACTCGAACCCACGACCTGCTGATTACAAATCAGCTGCTCTACCAACTGAGCTACATCAGCGACATTTAGCATTATATAACACTAATGGGTTAAAAGCAATAGTTTTAAA
>CAVEWD010000041.1:0-7640 GCA_963619195.1 bacterium
CCGACAGCTACCGATTTCGTAATCTTTGGTGGATTACTGTCTTATCGGCACAGAGCATTAAATCTCGGTGTTTTTGTGTGGGAGAAAAGCAAAGTAAAAACCAAATCTAAAAAAGCCCCTTGCGGGGCTTTGGCACATTGTGCCTAATCGTGCTGTTAATCTGTTTTAAGAGCTGAGTCGAAATCAATGTCGGAGGGTTCGAAATTAATTTGCTGAACAAACTCAAAGGCTTCTGTGGCGCCAAAGGTTCTTTCCATGCCGGAATCTTCCCATTCAACGCTAAGGGGGCCATGGTAACCCATTTGGTTAAGCTCACGGATTATACCGTCGAAATCCACATCGCCGTGGCCAAGGGAGACGAAGTTCCAGCCGCGTCTTAAGTCGCCAAAGTTAATGTGGCTGCCTAAAATTCCGCTTCTGCCATCTAAAGTAACCTTTATATCCTTCATGTGAACATGGTAGATTCTATTGGAGAAATCCCTTAAGAATAAGCATGGGTTTACTCCCTGCCACTCTAGGTGTGAAGGGTCAAAGTTAAGGCCGAGGGTTTCTCTCCAGTCAAATTCTTCCATAAGGCGCTTAGTGCTGTAGTAGTCGAAGGCTATTTCGCTTGGGTGAACTTCCAGAGCGAATTTCACGCCGCATTCGTCGAATACGTCGAATATTGGGCTCCAGAGCTCTTTGATTTCAGCAAAACCGTCATCTATCATTTTCTCTGTTGTTTGAGGGAAAGAATACCATTTTGACCAAATTGGTGAGCCCATGAAGCAGGTAACAACTCCAACGCCAAGCTTTTTAGCCGCCTTTGCCACAGTTTTCATTTCTTCAATTGCCCATTTTCTAATTTCTTCTGGTTTGCCGGCAAGAGAAGAAGGTGCAAAGTTATCAAGTCTTTCATCCCACACATCGCCAACACACTGTCCTGCCAGATGTGCGCTTATGGCATAAACCTTTAGGTTGTATTTATTCATGGTATCCCAGAAATTCTTTAAATACTCTTCGTCTTCCAGCACTTTGTGCACGTCAATGTGGGCATGGCAGGCTAATTCTAAACCGTCGTAGCCAATAGAACTGGCTAATTTGCAAAGCTCTTCCAGGGATAAATCGCCAAACTGTCCCGAGGCTAATGTGATTGGTTTTCTCATGTTAAATGCTCCTTTTATTTATTATTTTACTTCCACTGTTTTCTTTTCTGCTGCGCTTATTTCGCTGGCAAAAATAACCTTCATAGCATGAAGAGCGCTCTCCCCGTTAAGTGGCGGTTGGGTGTTTGTTTTAACGCTTTCCACAAACATATCAATAACGCCTGTGGTGGTTCTTCCGCCTGTGGTTTGCTCCTTGTTGGAGGTGAGAAGATCAAGCTCATAATTTTCAATGCTTTCATCTGGTTTTTCAACAATCAAGGAATATTTCGGATCAGTATAAACCTTAATAACACCATTTGTCATCTGAAATACTGTGGAGTTGTCTTCAACGCCATAGTTTGTCCAGCCCACATGCATGGTGCCAATGGCGCCTTTATCGGTTTTATAAATGCAATATGAGTTATCGTCCACGGTGATTGGAGTTCCGTCGGAGAATTTTTTATCTAATGTGGCAATTACTGCCGTTGTTTCAATGATTTTGTGGCCTGTAACATAGCAAACCATGTCGGTTTTATGCACGCCTAAATCTGCCATTGCGCCAAAGGCTGCAACTTTCTTATCGAAGAACCAGCTGTCCTTAATGCCTGTCCATCCCTCTGGGCCTGGGTGGCAGAAGTTGGTTTGGAAGGAAATAAGTGTGCCCAGCTCACCGCTTTCAATTAATTCTTTTGCCTTCAGGTGAGCCTTTGCAAGACGCTGATTGAGCCCAATCATAAGAATTTTTCCGCTTTCTTTGGCCACCTTCACCATTTCCTCGCAATCCTCAAGGGTGGTGGCCATGGGCTTTTCACACAAAACGTGCTTGCCGGCCTTAAGAGCCTGAATTGAAACCTGAGCATGATATGCATTGGCAACGCAAACGCTAACTGCATCCACGTCGCTGTTAAGAAGCTCCTCAATTGAGTC
This sequence comes from bacterium, assembly GCA_963619195.1. GTDB lineage: Bacteria > Bacillota > Clostridia > Eubacteriales > Anaerofustaceae > RUG14186. The sequence goes on from CAVEWD010000041.1 coordinate 2,052, forward strand.
GTAGGCAACTCCGCCATATTCCTTAGCCATTTCCTGGGCTCTTTCGCCAATTACATCGTAAAATGCTGTAAGCTGGCAGTCGCCGTTTTCTGCGTATTCAGGAGCGTGGCGTATCTGGGTAATTTTTCCGCAGCCTATGATTCCTATTTTTATCATGTTTTTCCTTTCCTTTCTAAAACAGGGCTCATTGTCATCTATAAAAGGCGACAGGTGAGCCCTATTATGTTTGTTTATGTTTAATTATTTATTTTTCTGAAGGTTCTGAAGCAACACTGCTATAACAATTATAGCGCCGCTGATTGCACCGTTTAAGAAGGTGGAAACATTGGCAATGGTGAGAATGTTGCTGATGATTCTGAACATTAAAACACCAAAGAATGTGCCAATAATTTTGCCCTTGCCGCCTGCCATGGAGGTTCCACCGATGGCCACAGCTGCGATGGCGTTCATTTCATAGTTCATGCCTGCGCTGGCAGCTGCAACTGCTGTCATACGCGAAGCGTAAAGGAGGCTGGTGATGCCGCACAAAACACCCATGATGGCAAAGCAGGCAATTTTAACATTGTCCACATTTATGCCGGCCAGTTTGGCGCTGGTCTCGTTGGAACCAACTGCATAAGCATGTTTGCCAAGCTTTGTGTATTTCATGATTATATCAAAGAGAATTACAAAAAGAATGAATATTATCATCATGTAAGGAATTTTAGCTCCACTGCTCCCAAGAGGAATGCCGCCTACTGCAATTTGACGGAAGGAGTCGTAAATTGTGGATGAAACAGTGTAGGGGCCGCCTTGACCAAAGTGGTTAACCACTGAACGGCAGGCTGTTTGAGTTGCCAGGGTTGCAATCATTGCTGGCATATGGCCCTTTGCCACCAACACGCCGTTTAAGCTGCCTAAAACAAGACCGAAAGCCATGCAGAACAAAAGCATGAGCCACACGCTGCCTGTTTTATTAAGCACCCAAATTCCGAAGCCGCCAATTAAAGCCACTTGGGAACCCACTGAAATATCAATGAGGCCTGCAGAAATTATCATGGACATGCCCATTGCCAAAATGCCTGTCATGCAGGACTGCACGAAGATGTTTGAAATATTATTCCAGCTGAAGAAGTTTTTGTTTATGATTCTGGCGATTACAACTAAAGCCAAAAACGAAAACAAGAAGCTGTATTCGTTAAAAAATTTTTTAAATGATTTTGAATTAATCTTTGTCATTATTCGAGCCCCTCCAAATTAGCTCCCGTTGAATAGAACATTACATTTTTTTCTGTCATTTCGTCTCTGTTGAGAGTAGCATTAATTTTGCCCTTATAAAGCACCATGCAGGAGTCTGCCACCTTATAAATTTCGGGATATTCCTGACTGAATACTATAATGGCCTTTCCCTCTTTTGCAAGATTCAAAATGAGGTGATAAATCTGGAACTTGGTGCCCACGTCAATTCCCTGGGTTGGGTTGTCAAACAAAAGCACATCTGCATCTGCCTCAAGCCATCTGCCTAAAATAACCTTTTGCTGATTGCCTCCTGAAAGGGAGGTGATGTCGTTTGTTGGGTCCTCAGCCTTTATCATCATGGCTGACTTCTGGCGTTCAAAACGTTCCTTTTCAGTTTTTGTGTTGATAAGAACTCTCTTGAATTTAGTGTTTAAGTAAGCAATTGAAGTGTTGTCGTATATGGAAAGGTCGTTGAGAATTCCTCTTTCCTTTCTCATTCTTGGAACAAGGGCAACGCCTTTTTTCATGAAATGCAAAACATTGGCGTTGGGCTTGATTTTTTCAGAATTAACATATATTTCGCCAGTGTAGTGGCTGTAGCCAAAGAGAATATCCGCAAGCTCCTCTCTTCCGGAGCCCTGAAGACCTGTAATGGCAAGGATTTCACCCTTATGAAGCTGTAAATTAATGCCATCAACCACATCTGCACAAATATTTTTGCATTCAAGAGCCACTTCATCTGTAGCCATGCAAACATGATCCTTGAAGCTGTCATCTAAAAGCTGACGGCCAATCATCATTTCCGTAACCGCATTTTCGTCCACATCTGCAAATTTTCCTTCGCCTGCGTTTTTGCCGTCTCTTAAAACATAAAAGCTCTCACAAATTTCAAACAGCTCCGGCATTTTATGGGAAATGTAAATAAAGCTCACGCCCTGGGCTTTAAGATCTCTCATAATATCAAAGAGGTTTTCAATTTCATCTGTGGAAAGGGCGGTGGAAGGTTCATCCATAATAATAAGCTTGCAGTCAAACAAAAGTGATTTTGCAATTTCCACCAACTGCTTTTCGCTGGCGGTTAGCTGGCTCACCTCTGTTAGCGGGTCGATGTCCACATGCATTCTTTTGAATACTTCATCAACTCTTTTTATCATTTCCTTTTTATTGAGGAACAAGCCTTTTGTGAGCTCATCTGCTAAGAACATGTTTTCATAAACTGCTAAATCGTTGCAAAGGTTGAGCTCTTGGTGTATAAAGCGGATGCCGTGTTTTACAGCCGCTTTTGGGTTAGGTATAGTTACCTTTTGGGAATCAATAAATATTTCTCCTTTAGTTGGGGTGTAGGTTCCTGCGAGAACATTCATTAATGTTGATTTACCTGCACCGTTTTCACCTAAAAGACCAACAATTTCATTGTCATGAACTGTGAAATTAACGTCGCTAAGTGCGCAAACACTGCCAAAATCCATAACAATGTTCTTCATCTCAACAAGCATACACTGACCTCCTTTTACGATAGTAAAAAGATGTGGCAATCAAAAATAAAGCCACTTTTCTCTCTAATAATTATATAACAATTTATACACTATTCCCCTTTAATTGATGAAAAAAGATTAAAAATGCATAAAATTTAATTAAATTTTGTGTTAAATAAATGCCTGGGCAGAAAAATAAATTTATCCACCCAGGCCGTAAACAAAAATTTACATAATTATATATTTTATCCAGTAGGTTACCCCTAAATATGCCACCAAATACATTAGCGGAAGGGTGGCAATAAGGGCTGTTTTACGCTCATTTCCGCGTTTAAAGTAAATGCAGAACTTATGGAAGGCTTCCTTTATAAATATCATCACTAAAGGGAGTATTTCAATTAAATATCTTCCCTGCACCCCCAATATTTCATTTGAGCCCACCGGTGTCCATGTGAGATAAAGGGTGGTTTCAATTAGGGCATAAACTGCCAGAATTACAACCAGAAGTGCAGCTAAATAGCCTAAACGGTGTTTTTTAAACAGACTGTCCTCAGAAGTTTTAACAAAAGAGAAAAACAAAACTATTACAGGGGATACAGCCAAAAGCCCCCACATTATGTGGTCAAACCAGCCTATATCAAACATTTGAGCGTAAAGGGTTGGAATTTTTGTAACCATATCTGTAATGAGCAGCCAAAGGAATGTGCCAAAATTGGCGAGTATGTATTTCAGCTGGCCAATCGGCGAAACCGTGGAGTCGGAGGAAACTCCCTTTACACATAATATTACGAAAAGATTCCAGGCTATAACGCATAGGGTCACAACAATGTTGAATATAATCAGCCTTTTTTTGTTTTTACGAAGTCTTTCATTCATCCAGGGCAGGAAGATTATGGGCCAATAGGTAAATTTTCCCATCACTGCCGTGAAGCCCGCAAAATACATAAGAAGGTTGGCTCGTCTTCCGCTGTAGGAATAAATGTCATCTCTAAAGGATAATGCAATCATCAAATAGCTTGCGCTTATAACAATGCTGTCGGTGGCAAAGGAACAGCCCTCATAAAAGGCCATGGGGAACAATGCGGCAAAAAGCATAATGGGCTTATAGCGCTCGCGAATTATTTTGATGGCATAATAGCACATGAAGCCATAGGCAAAAAAGGAGAAAAGCCTCCCAAAGAAAATCACCCAATAAATGCTCATGTTTATGCTTTTCGAAAGAAACACCCCTAAAGCCTGGGGTAAATATACCAAGGGGAAATAAACTAAAGTGTTGTTTTGGGAAACCCACTGCTGATTTTCATAAAACACCGAAAAAAACATTTTTCGGAAAATGTTTAAATCCACGGTTTCCTGCCCCCAAACTCCAGGTTCCGGGGTTACATTTGAGGGGAGGTAGTTCCCCATAATGCCTCCAGCAGAGGCCTCTGCCCAGATTTTTCCATCGGCAATGGAAAATGCGCGGTAGAAATGAGCAGGCTCATCAGGCACCATCATTGGGGGGTTGAGGCACAAAACGCAAACCACGCATGTGACAGCCACATATAAAAAGATTTTTTCCCAGTCGGGGTGTCTGTCCTGTTTTTTTATAAAGTAGTAAACAAGCCCTAGAGCTATTATGCAAATAAGCACCATGGGCACGATAAAAAGATATGCAGCAAATCTTGAATATACGCCAAAGGTAAACACCATCAGCTGCAAAAGCGGCGAAATGATGAGAACAATTGAAATTGGGTTATTTTTCAGAGTCGATGCCATTTTCTGTTTTCTCCTGTTTTAAATCCTCAAGCTCTTTTTCCAAAATTGCCAGTCGCTGAGATAAGGTAACGGTTTTTTTCACATTATCGTTAACCAACTTGCTGACGGAAAATATCAGGCAGCCCATAAATATGAAGCCTATGAATATAACAAGGTGAAGAGGCTCGTATATATCTAATAGGCCTGCTATTTTCTTTAGGGTTTCAGGCAGAAAGCACAAAAGAATCACGCCTAAATCCGCCAGTATCCATGAAAAGGAATATTTTAAATCGGCCTTGTTTTTTCTTACCATGTTCATGAGCTTAATTAAAACCACAAGGCATATGAAAACAACTGCTATTTGAAGCTTTATGCGCATAGCTATCTCCTTTATCTGAATCTATCAATTAAAATTGCCAGCATAACCTTTGGCATGAAGTAACAGGCTTTTTTTAGGGTTATGGAGGAAACTCCCCCAAGACGCTCCTTCATAACAACGGGCATTTCCGCAACAGAGTAGCCCTTTCTAAGCACAATGGCATTTGTTTCGCTTTCCGGATAGTCCACGGGGTAGTCTCTGGCAAAGAGCTCAATTATTTTTTTATTCACCATTCTAAATCCCGAGGTGGGGTCTGTGATGGTTCGCTTTGTGGTGAGCTTAATAACAAAGGTTATGAGTTTGATTCCCACCCGTCTAAGGGAGGAGGACTGGAAACCGACTTTATCTATAAAGCGGCTTCCTATAACCATGTCGGCATTTTCACTTTTTAAGAACTCATACATTGGAATTAAATAGTCGGCATCATGCTGGCCGTCGCCATCGAACTGCACCGCAATATCGTAACCATTTTTAAGGGCATATTTATAACCGGTTTGCACGCAGCCGCCAATTCCCAGGTTGATTGGCAAATCGATGACATTAGCTTCACAGGCCCTTGCTATTTCAGAGGTGTTGTCGGTGGAACAGTCATTTATAACCACAAAATCAAACTCGTCTTTAAAGCGTCTCACATCTTCAATTACTCTTTGAATGCTTTCACTTTCGTTGTAGGCGGGTATGATTATAAGCTTTTTTTCCTTCATGGCACTCACAGCTTTCTTTTTTATCATAACATTATACCCTTAAAGCCAAATTAAAGCAACAAAAAGGAGCGCCAAA
>CAVEWD010000042.1:0-7510 GCA_963619195.1 bacterium
CCTTCAACAATGATGGTATTTTCTTTGTCTACCTTTATGCTGTGAGCCTTACCGCACATGTCGATAGTGGCATTTTTAAGGTCCATACCAAGCTGATCAGAAATAACTGTTGCGCCTGTGAGAAGGGCAATATCTTCAAGAATAGCTCTTCTTCTGTCACCAAATCCAGGAGCTTTAACTGCAACGCATTGCAAAATTCCTCTCAGTTTGTTTATAACGAGAGTTGAAAGTGCCTCTCCGTCGATGTCTTCTGCGATGATAAGGAGTTTTCCGCCGCACTGATTGATTTGTTCCAAAATTGGAATAAGCTCTTGGTTGTTGGAAATTTTCTTATCAGTGATAAGAATGTAAACATTCTCATAATCAACTGTCATTTTTTCAGTATCAGTTACAAAGTAAGCGGAGAGATAACCTCTGTCGAACTGCATACCCTTTGTGAAGTCCAGTTCGATATCCATACTCTTACCTTCTTCAATGGTGATAACACCATCTTTGCCAACTTCTTCCATAGCATCACTGATAAGTTCACCGATTTTCTTATCATTTGCTGAAATAGAAGCTACCTGAGCAATTGAGGTTTTGTCATCGATTTTTTTGCTGGAAGCTTTTAATTCCTTTACAACAAGCTCTGTTGCCTGTTCAATTCCTTTTTTAAGGATAATAGGATTAGCTCCAGCAGTAACATTCTTTAAGCCTTCTTTTATGATTGCTTGTGCAAGAACTGTTGCTGCTGTGGTGCCGTCACCTGCGATATCGTTGGTTTTGATTGCGGCTTCCTTAACGAGAGCTGCACCCATGTTTTCAAAAATGTCTTCAAGTTCGATGTCTTTAGCTATTGTAACGCCATCATTTGTGATGATTGGTGAGCCAAATGATTTTGACAACACAACATTTCTGCCTCTAGGGCCAATTGTTACTTTTACTGCATCTGCCAGTTTATCAACACCAATCTGAAGTGATGTTCTGGCATCAACACCATATTTAATATCTTTTGCCATGATTATTCTCCTTTAATGTAATAATTTATAATTATTCGCAAATTGCTAAAATATCGCTCTGTTTAACTATGAGCAAGTCTTCGTTGTCAACACTAATTTCTGTGCCTGCAAATTTTGAATAGATAACTGTATCGCCTTCTTTAACGTCAAGAGCAACTTTTTTGCCATCTATAACTTCGCCTGTGCCAACTGCCACAACCTTTGCGATAAGAGGTTTTTCTTTTGCTGTATCTGTAAGGATTATGCCTCCCTTTGTTTTTTCTTCTACTTCAACGACTTTAAGTACAATTTTGTCGCCTAAAGGTTTTAATTTCATTTATTATCCTCCTAGATTAATTTTAAATTGCGATCTTTTTATTAGCACTCATCTCTCTTGAGTGCTAAATTTATTTTAGCACATTATATACGAATGTCAATATTTCTGTAAAAAAAACTTTTTTATTCATTTAAGGCTTAATCTCTTGTTAATATTCGTTTGTTTTGGTATCATTTATTAAATTATTTTACCATTAGCATGAGGGAGAAAAAATTGAAGATTGTAAAGGAAGGCTTAACCTTTGATGATGTTTTGCTTATCCCGAGACACGCGGATTTTGCGCCGTCGGAAGCAGACCTTTCCACAAGATTAACTAACAAAATTAGACTCAATGTTCCGTTTATTTCAGCCGGTATGGACACCGTAACCGAAAGCAGTCTTGCTATAGCCATGGCAAGGCAAGGCGGCATTGGTATTATTCACAAAAACATGTCAATTGAAGACCAAGCTGACAATGTTGATAAAGTAAAAAGAAGTGAGCATGGAGTTATTGTAAACCCATTTTTCCTTACGGAAGATCATGTTGTGGCAGATGCTCTTGATGTTATGAGCAAGTACCATATATCTGGTGTGCCTATTGTGAAAGGCAAGAAGCTGGTTGGCATAATCACAAACAGAGACTTGCGTTTTGAGGATGACCCGAATAGAAAGATTTCCGAGGCGATGACCAAGGATAACCTTATAACAGCTCCTGTGGGGACAGGCCTTAGAGAAGCTGAAGAAATTTTAAAGAAATCTAAGGTTGAGAAGCTGCCAATAGTTGATGCTGATGGCAATCTTAAAGGTCTTATCACCATTAAAGACATTAAAAAGGCTATTCAATATCCAAATTCAGCAAAGGATGCTCAGGGCAGACTTTTGTGCGGTGCAGCAGTTGGATGCAGTGGAGAGTATATGGATAGGGTAGATGCTCTTATTGAAGCTGGAGTTGATATTTTGGTGGTGGATACCGCTCATGGAGATTCTGATAATGTTGTGAACGCAGTTATTGCCATTAAGAAGAGACATCCGGATATTCAGCTTATTGCCGGGAATGTGGCCACAGCTGCAGGCACTGAAGTGCTTATAAAGGCTGGAGCAGACGCTGTTAAAGTGGGTATGGGGCCAGGTTCAATATGCACAACAAGAGTTATTGCCGGCATTGGTGTGCCGCAAATTACAGCTGTTATGGATTGTGCTGAGATTGCAGATAAGTATAACATTCCCATTATTGCTGATGGCGGCATAAAATATTCTGGAGATATCACAAAGGCCATTGCCGCAGGTGCGTGTACTGTTATGATGGGAAGCATGCTTGCAGGCACGGAGGAAAGCCCTGGAGAAACCATGATATACCAGGGAAGACGCTACAAGAGCTATAGAGGAATGGGTTCTCTTGGGGCCATGAATCAGACCTATGGCAGCAGTGATCGTTATTTCCAGGAAGGACAGAAGAAATTCGTTCCTGAAGGTGTTGAAGGAAGAGTTGCCAGTAAGGGTTCTGTGAGTGAGGTTATATTCCAGATGGTTGGAGGACTTCGTGCAGGAATGGGCTATTGTGGTTGTAGAAATATTGAACAGCTTAGAACTGAAGCTGAGGCAGTAAAGATAACCTCTGCGTCTTTGGCTGAAAGTCACCCTCATGATATTATGATAGTCAAAGAAGCTCCAAACTACACAACTTTAAATTAAGAATATTTTGTGAAAATATTGCGTAATGTGAAAATCGTGCTCTTTTAAATTGTGGGCACGATTTTTGTGTTCAAAAGAAGTGTTGTGTAAAATTTAATTGGCATCCCACCACAGCCGATGCGCCGGCTTACTACACCGAGGATGAGCTGAACAAGATAAACCGTGAAACCGTAACCTACAACGGCAAAGAAATAGACCTTTACGATGCCACCCAGAAGCAAAGACAAATGGAAAGTGCTATGCGAGACATCAGGGTGCAGCTGAAGGCTTACAGTTCCATGGAAGGTAATTCTCTAGCCCAAACAGAGTTCACAGCTCTTTCTGTAAAACTCAAAGATCAGGAAGCCAAATACAGAGACTTCTGCAAACAGACTGGGCTAGCAGAACAGAACGAGAGACTTCGTGTTGTTGGATTTAACAGGTCCTTAAGTCAGAAGGCAGTATGGGCGAATAAAAAGGCTAAGTATGCACAATCCGTCCGTGGTTTGGCAGCAGGCAGCGGAAAAGTAGGCAGTCCGTCAGAAAGGCCTGCCCCAACTTTGCTTGAAATTATTGACACTTCGGATAAAAACCTTGTAAAATCAATATTGAAAAAATACGAAAGGATTATATCCGACAGCGATACGGAAAATGCGATTGTTGTGACGAAAGACGGCAAGATTTACCGAACCTTCGGGAATAAAAACAATGTCTACCCTGATTTGGACTTGGGCGAAGAGCTGCGAGGTGCCAGCGTTACGCATAACCACCCCGTAGGTTCTCAAAATGAGTATTCATTCAGCAATAAAGACTTGAAATTATTTGAAAGCTATGAGCTTGAGCTTTTAAGGGGCATAGATGAACTGTTTGAGTACGAAATAAACCGTAACGGAGGAACTATTGACGAGTTTATTGAATTTATGAATAATCCCGACTATAACCCCGACACAGATTATCGCCATAATGAAAGTATAGAGTATGCCAAGGAGCACGGTTATGGATACACAAGGAAAAAGAACGAAGAGTGATTTTGAAAAAGAATACAGGGGAATAGTGGAATGGGAAAGAGCGGAGACGAATAGAATTTTAGACGAGCTTGAAGCCAGAGGTATACAACTTGGAATGGACGGAGGTAAAGAATATTATTGGCCAATCCGTCAGAAAGCAATTGCTCAAATAAAAGATTTGCAAGCTAGATATCAAAAGTGGTTAGAAAAATCAGAAAATAAATAAAAATATTTGATTTAGCAATGCCTTAAATCAAGTAATGGGTTTTTCATAAAATACCCTTTACTGTTATTATGAAAGTAATGGGTTATGGTGCACTGTGGTGCATTATGGTGCAAAACGTAGGACAAATAGGACAAAACATAAGACAGAGAACCAACAGTAGGTTCTCTTTTTTATATGGAGGAAATATGGAAAGAAATTCTCATATTTTTTTGTCCTGCAACCCGAAATTAAAGCAAAATAAAAAACAGGCTCAAAAACCTGTTAGACAAACAAAATTGGCAGGGGTAGCAGGACTCGAACCTACGCATGACGGAATCAAAATCCGTTGCCTTACCGACTTGGCTATACCCCTAAATCCAACAAATGGTATGTTACCATATTTTATTTATAATTTCAAGTAAAATTGTTGATAATTGTTTCTAATACGCAATTATTTTATCAATCAACAAATTTTAAGCTAAAGGGTATCATTTCAGCATTAGCCTTATCATTTTCATTTAAAACCATTACGCTGAGTATATATACGGCATTTTCCTCAACAAAATATGTTTGGTCTAATGTGTAGCTATTTCCGTTCTTCTCAAAAGAGACCTTAAATTTTAGGCACTGCTTGCCATCTATTTTGTAGTATGCGTTTGAAATCAGCTCTATATCAGTCCCATAGGTTTGCTGAAATGTTGAAACCACATCAGGCACATTGTCTGTTTTTATTATGCTTTTGATTTTTCTTGAAGTTGTCTCAGAAGCTTTAGTGAAATGCAATGATGAGCATAGGTTGTTTTCATCAAAATCAGAGGTTGCCTCAAAAAAATTATCTCCAAATGCGGTGTCTTCAAGGTTTGCATCCACAGATACATTCCAATTTGATGGGTATTCAATGCTGAAATTTCCAAAATTTTTTTGAGTTATTCTTGAGGAAAATTCAGCTTCCGGTGCTTCAATGTAGCTTATACCGCAGGAACAGGTGGATAGAGCCAACAATGTAAAAAGCGATATAGCAATTATTTTTTTTAATTTAATTTTTTTCATAACAGCTATATTAGAATAAAAATATTTTAAAGTCAATGCTTGAAAATAATTTGCAGCTTTCGCACGAATTTTGTGTTTGCATGGCGTCTAAATATGCTTCTATAAAAAAAGGATATTATAGAAAATGTGCAGTTTTATGGTATAATAGCACAAACAATATTTTGTATGTTTGCAGTGAAAGGAATCAAATGCATGGAATATTCAAAAGAAGTTGATGAAATGGTCTGTATAGCTAAGGGAGCAAATCATGGTCCTGCGCCTATACCAGAAGAGGGTAAATGGGTGCAAGCTAAGCAGATAAGTGATATTTCTGGCTTAACCCACGGTGTTGGACGCTGTGCACCACAGCAAGGGGCATGTAAGCTCACCTTAAATGTGAAGGATGGTGTTATTCAGGAAGCCTTAGTTGAAACAATTGGCTGCAGCGGAATGACACATTCTGCTGCTATGGCTTCTGAAATTTTGCCCGGGAAAACGATTTTGGAGGCTTTAAATACAGATCTTGTGTGCGATGCAATAAATGTGGCCATGAGAGAATTATTTTTGCAAATTGTGTATGGAAGAACTCAGACGGCTTTTTCGGAAGGTGGCCTTCTTATTGGTGCATCCCTGGAGGACTTAGGAAAGGGAATGAGGAGTCAGGTTGGAACTTGCTTTGGCACTTTGTCTAAAGGACCCAGATATTTGGAAATAGCGGAAGGCTACATAACACGTTTGGCTGTGGATGAGAACGACCTGATTATTGGTTATGAATTCGTCCACCTGGGAAAAATGATGGAAGCCATAAAGAAGGGCACTGATGCCAACGAGGCTTTGAAAAAGGCAAAGGGAACATACGGCCGCTTTGATGAAGCTGCAAGATATGTTGACCCAAGGCAGGAATAATTAAGGAGGCTTCAATATGGATCTTTTTGAAAACTATGCAAGAAGAATAGACAAAATAAATGGCGTGCTTTCATCTTATGGCATTACGGGTTTAGAGGAAGCCAGAGAGCTGTGCAAAGAAATGGGATTTGATCCCTATGAAATCGTTAAAGGAATTCAACCTATAGCATTTGAAGATGCCTGTTGGGCATATGTCGCAGGCTGTGCCATTGCCTTAAAAAAAGGATGTAAAAATGCGGCTGATGCAGCTGAGGCAATTGGCCTTGGCTTAGATGCATTTTGCATTCCAGGTTCGGTGGCTGAAAATAGAAAGGTTGGCATTGGTCATGGAAATCTTGCCGCAATGCTTTTGAGAGAAGAAACAAAGTGCTTTGCATTTCTTGCAGGCCATGAATCATTTGCAGCGGCTGAGGGGGCGATTGGAATCGCTAGAAATGCCAATACGGTGCGTAAAGAACCTTTGAGAGTAATTTTAAATGGGCTTGGAAAGGATGCGGCTCAAATCATTTCAAGAATAAATGGCTTTACATACTGCCAAACCAAATTTGATTATGCAACAGGTGAGGTTAGTATTGTTAATGAAGTGGCATATTCAAATGGTGAGAGAGCTGCAGTGCATTGTTATGGTGCTGATGACGTAAGAGAAGGGGTCGCTATAATGCATTTAGAAGGCGTTGATATATCAATAACAGGTAATTCAACTAACCCAACTCGTTTTCAACATCCTGTGGCTGGCACTTACAAAAAGGAATGTATTGAAATGGGTAAGAAATATTTTTCTGTTGCTTCAGGTGGAGGTACAGGACGTACTCTACACCCTGATAATATGGCAGCTGGACCTGCTTCATATGGTATGACAGATACCATGGGCAGAATGCACTCTGATGCACAGTTTGCTGGTTCATCTTCAGTTCCTGCTCATGTGGAAATGATGGGATTCATTGGAATGGGCAACAACCCTATGGTTGGTGCTAGCGTTGCTTGCGCTGTTGCTGTTGCTAAGGCATTTGAATAATTTTTTAAAAATAATGTCTAATCCTGTTAGCGGTGGATGTGTCATAGCCACCGCTAATTTTTATATAAAGAAGTTTTTATTTTAAATTTAGTACACATCAGTTATAAAAAAAGAGACGATCTAAACCGCCTCGCAAAAAATCTATTTATACAAATATTAAATGGTACGCCATACTGGATTCGAACCAGCGACCTTTCGGTTCGTAGCCGAACACTCTATCCGCTGAGCTAATGGCGCACACCTTTAACCTCATTATTATAATAAAATGTCATATTCATTTCAATACTTCAATGTCAAATAATTGAAAAAATAGAGGTTTATTTGCCATGAGTTAATTCCCAAAGTAAGTTCCACAGTGGAAGTTGAGGTGGAAGTTAGTGTGGG
>CAVEWD010000043.1:0-7251 GCA_963619195.1 bacterium
ATTTTTTCCCTCTACATTAAAGAAAAATTAATTGATTTTTTGAGTAAAAATAACTTTTTTTCACCGTTTTGCACTATTTTTGAAAATAATTATGAATAACTAAATATCAATACACAAAATTGCCTTAATTCCTATTTATTTGATATGTTTTTATATTTTTTTGTTATAAACATTAAATTTGAATTGATATTTATGCCAACTTTTCACAATTGGAATCACATTGACATACCGTGCAGGTTTTTGTATAATTTAATCCAGTATCAAACATAGGTATTTTATTAATGGAAAAAGAATTATTAGAATTGATAGAAAAAACGAAATTAAATTTTTGCTGCAAGCTTTTCCGCAGCGTAAAAGAACGGGAAGGCAGCCTAAGCGCCATGGAAGCCTTTTCACTTGAAATAATAGGTTCCATGGATGACCCTACCGTAGGTAAGTTTGCAAAAATAACGGGAATATCACAACCTAATGCATCCTATAAAGTTCAGTCTCTCATAAAAAAAGGTTATATAAAAAAAGAAACTTCTGAATGCGATAAGAGAGAAAGCATTTTACATCTCACAGATAAATATTACGGCTACAGCGACCTATATAATAATGACATAATCCAAATAGCCACAGATATACAAAAATCCCTTTCAGATGGTGAGCTGGCAACATTCAAAAAAGTAATAACCCACTTATCAAATTCAATTGAACAAAAACTTGAGACATTTGACGAAAGCAGATCAGAACAAAACGATTAAACGTCATATAAACGAGAAAGGATATTTACATCATGATTTGGGCACTTATTTCTTTAGCTTTAACCCTGGGAGGTTTTATTCTTTCAGTGATTTTTAAAACAGCCGGTAAATTGAGGCTTACAATTCCACTGTTATATGTAATTGTAGCAGCCGTAAGCACTATTTTCTCAGATTGGGTTACACAACATGAAAAACTTGTATTAATCGGCTTATACATCATCACTGCATTATCACTATTATCCTGGGTAATATCTGTAATTAATACAATAAATGAGAAAAAATCACAAAAGGCCTTAGAGGAAGATGCTGCTTGGCAAATCAAAAGAGCTAAAGAATTAGGAATCCCTTTGAAAAATATTTCATTTAACGAAAACAACGATTTAATAGATTCCCAAACCGGAGAACCTATTGATTTAAAATTGAGGTAAATTATATTTATTTTGGTTTTGGAATAACATCATTTATCTGTTATTCCAAAACCAATTTTTTTTAAATAATTTGTCTGAAATACATTAGCAAAATCAAATTTTTAACTAATATTTCCTCTTTATGAGGCTAAATTATATTATAATATGTGAAATATATTCATGGGAGAAAACGATGAGACGACTCTTTAAAAATGGCACAATTATAAATGTTTTCACAGACGAATTAGAACAGCACAATGTATTAGTTGAAGATGACAAGATAATAGGAGTTGACAATTACAGTGATGAGGATGCTGATGAAACCGTAGACATAACCGGGCTTTATTTATGCCCTGGTTTTATAGACAGCCACATACATATCGAAAGCACACTGTTAACACCGCCAGAATTTGCTAGAGCTGCTCTTCCTCATGGAACGACGGCAGTGGTGGCAGATGCCCATGAGATTGCGAATGTTTGCGGTCTCACAGGACTTGAATATATGATAGAATCAAGCAGAGGAATGCCTTTGGATGTTTATATGGCAATTCCATCCTGCGTACCAGCAACTCCCTTTGATGAAGCAGGGGCTGTACTTGAGGCAGAGGATATAGAAGAGTTATTCTCCGATGAAACAGTTGTAGCTTTGGGGGAAGTAATGAATTATTCCGGAATTATTGCCGGAGATGAAAAATTACTGAAAAAAATAAATGCCGCACTAAAACACAAACTTGTGATTAATGGACATGCACCACTTCTTAGGGGCAAACCTTTAGATAAATACATCAGATACAGAATAACAGATGACCACGAATGTTCTTCACTGGATGAAGCCATGGAATGCATACGCAAAGGGCAACACACCATAATCAGACAGGGCACAGCCGCTAAAAACCTTGAGATGCTTTCAGGACTTTTCGCCACACCTTGGTCATACCGGTGCACACTCTCCACAGACGATTTGCATTGTGCGGACTTAATTAATAATGGAGACATTGATAATATTATTCGTCTGTCAGTAAAAATGGGCAAAAATCCAATGATTGGAATAAGGATGGCCACAATCCAAACTGCAGAATATTACGGTATAAGAGACAGAGGTGCAATCGCTCCGGGATATTTTGCTGATATGCTTGTCTTAGAAGATTTAGACAACATTAAAATAAAAGATGTTTATAAAAACGGAGAAAAGGTTGTAGTAAACAGCACCTTAATTCCTTTTGATTCCCCTAGCATTGACAGCATAATTGAAGAGAAGGTCAAAAATTCCTTCCACATGCCGGATGTATCCGCTTCAGATTTCGATATAGATGAAAGCGGAATTAAGAGCTGCAGAATAATTGACCTGATAAAAGATCAGATTATAACCAATGAGCTAATTGACAAAATAGATTTTTCACAAAACAACGGCATCGATGTAACTCGGGATATTTTAAAGATTGCTGTTATTGAACGACATCATCTAACCGGGCATATTGGCATTGGATTTATAAAAGGAGTAGGAATGAAAAAAGGTGCCATTGCATCCTCTGTTTCCCATGACTCACATAACCTTATAGTAATAGGAACTTCAAATGAGGATATGGCCTTTGCAGCCAACCATGTAAAGGAAATTAAAGGCGGATTAGTGGTTGTAGATAATGGCAAAGTGCTTTCAGAAATGCCATTGCCAGTTGCAGGCTTAATGACAGAAATCAGCGCGGAGGAGGCCGCAAAGACAAACGAGGCGGTAAGGAGTTCTGTAAACCTGCTAGGCATAAGTGATGGCATAGAGCCATTTATGCACATGGGCTTTACTGCACTGCCTGTAATTCCTCACCTTCGCCTCACCACCAAAGGGCTTGTTAATGTTGATACGCAAAGACTAGTCCCATTAGTTGTTGAATAAATTAACAAATCTTTCACTAAAAAAGCTCCCCGTTGGGAGCTTTTTTAGTGAGCGTTACTTCATTTATCATTTAACAAGTCTAAGAAAACTTTCTTCCAATCCAATTAAAATATCTTCTTTAACCTCAAAGCTTTTCTCTCCATCGTAGCTAAGGTTAACACTGCCATTAAAGCTTACTCTATATTCCCCAAAGCTATCCACCACCAGGGAGGATTTCTCCTTTGCGTATGGACAAATAGGTGTTATTTCAAACACCTTCAGGGTGTTCTCAAGAATAGCTCCGCCTGAGGAGATGTTAATTCCTGTGGATCCCACAGGGGTAGAAAATATTATCCCTGAGGCTCGGCTTTCATATATAAGCTTTTCATTTTTATAAACCGAAAATACTTTTAAAGCTTCAGAATATAGCACCACATCATTTATGGCACTCATGCATCTATCTCCAGCCTTGGCATTTATCACCACGCATTCATCTGCCTTAAAGCCTTCTTTAAGAGCTTTTCTTAATCTAGCCTCAAAGCTTTCCTTATTCATCCCCACATGGTAACCCACATTTCCTGTGTTTATTCCCATCATTGGGGCATTAAGCTTTAAAGATAGCTTTCCGCTTCTTAACATGGTGCCGTCTCCGCCAATGAAGATTATTAAATCAGGTTTGTAGTTAAGCTCACATTCTAAGCTTGTCTTGCTTAAATCTATAATCTCACATTCGCTTTCGCACTCTTTTATTATTTCAACTACCCTTTGTGTAACCTCTTGGGTGCCTTCTCTAGTGTAATTAGGTGTTATTACTATTTTCATTTCTTCTTTTCCCCTACCTTTCGCAGAGTGATTTTATATACTGCAAAATTTCGGAGTGTTTATGAGATAAGGGCTTATTCACTCTGCTTTCGGTAAAGATTTATCAAATCTCGCCGCTTTCCGGGAAAACCCATACCGAAACCGTCAATTTCAGCTTTTCGCTTCGGTATAGGCTTCACGCACAATCCCTTTAAGGGCGTTAGGTAAATTTTTCTACTTTATTCCAAGTCTTAGGTTGCGGTCAATGGATTCCGCAGCTTTCATTCCTGCCTTCATGGCCTTAACCACTGTGGAAGCTCCTGTTACGGCATCTCCTCCGGCATACACATTCTCTGCTGTGGTGGCCTGGCGTTCATTTACGCTAAAGCATCCCCACTTATCTGCGTCAAGGTCAGCTGTGGCATTTCCGATTGTTGGGTCGTTAGAAAATCCCAAAGCTAATACTGCTGTATCTATATCTAGGGTTACTCTCTCGTCTGTTTCCACTGGTCTTCTTCTGCCACTGGCATCTGGTTCACCCAGCTTCATAACTGCGCAAACTACCTTTGTGAGAACTCCGTTTTCACCCACAAACTCCACTGGGTTTGTAAGGGTCATAAACTCAATTCCCTCTTCCTTTGCGTGCTTGAGTTCTTCTCCGCAAGCCGGCATTTCCTCTTCACTTCTTCTATACACAATGGTAACCTTCTCCACCTGGGAGAGTCTCACTGCGTCTCTTGCTGCGTCCATTGCCACGTTTCCGCCGCCTATAACCAAAACTCTCTTTCCACAGCCTTCAAAATGTCTTCTTCCGTCTGCTTCAATTGGAGAAAGATTTATCTTTGTTAAGAAATCATCTGCCGCAAACACTCCCTTTAAGTCCTCTCCGGGAATATTCATGGCATTGGAATTAGGAGCTCCTATTCCAATAAACACTGCGTCATACTCGCTTCTTAACTTATCAAGGGAGGTAATGTTTTCGTTAAACTTAAACTCCACTCCCAATCCCTTTAGGGTGTTCACCTTATTCTCTATTGCTTTTCTATCAAGTCTGTAGGATGGAATTCCCCATGCAAGGATTCCGCCCACATAGTCATACTTTTCATATATTGTCACATCATAGCCCTTTTCAGCAAGCTTCTCTGCGCAGGCAAAACTTGCAGGTCCTGCTCCTATGCAGGCCACCTTCATTCCATTTGATGATGGTTTCTTCTTGTTTGTAAGGCCATTTTCTGCTGCCCACTCTGCCACAAAGCGCTCCACTGAACCAATTGCAACAGGTTCTCCCTTAATTCCCTGGATACAGCTTCCTTCACACTGATCCTCATGAGGGCAAACTGTGCCGCAAATTTCAGGCATACAGCTTTTTTCGCTTATAATCTCATAGGCTGCTGCAAAGTTCTCCTCTGCCACTGCTTCCATAAAGTCAGGAATGTAGTTGTGAATTGGGCAGGCTTCCTTGCAGCGTGGGCGAGCACAGTTAAAGCAACGATTTGCTTCCTTTACTGCCTCTTCCTTTGTGTAGCCAAGTAAAAATTTCTCAAAGTTGTTTTTTCTAATTTCTGCTTCCACCGTTTTCATTGGTGTGCGGGGTGTCTTTTCCATTTAGGTCCACCTTTCAATTAATTTGTTAAATTTTATTTATATTTTACAATATATTATTGTTATTTTCTATTGTTAATTTTTTCTGCGTGAATACTCTTTATTTATGTAAAGAGAATATTGATTTTTAGAATACATCCCGAAATGTATCAAAGCTGATTTGTGTAAATAAAAATTTCAATGAGTCATTATTTCATGCAAATCGAGTGAGGAAATTTCAGCCTCACCCGATTTAAAACCAAAACTAAATATCTAACGCAATTATTTTTTTGCCATTGATCCAAAATAAGCCATAACCTGAGCTGGGCTTGTGTAGCTGATGCCACCGCATACATCAATTATCTGACCATTAATGTAGCCACCCTCTTCACTTGCAAGGAACACAAGAATTGGGCTAACATCATTGGAAAAACCTTTGCAAAATATGTCCGCAAAACCATAAAGGAACTGGACTTCGGCAACGTTTCCGAAAGGTTTTTCGACTACCAGGTGGATTTTGTGTCTTCCACCATTTCCTCCATAATTCGTCTTTGGATAGAATGCGGCATGAAGGAAACAAGGGACGAACTTGCCGAAATGGCCATAATCTTCTTCTGGGGCACCTACGAATTTATAAACAAATAATAATATTTGTTTATCCGAGGAACTATTCTTTTAACATTAGCGTGGGGCACTTAAACAGTTACCCCACACAATAACAATATTAAAATCAGTTGCTTTACATTTAGTTTATTTGCACAAATTCATCGGCATCTGGAGCGTCAAATTCCGACGAACCTGATGAAAAATACATATCTGTAAACAT
This sequence comes from bacterium, assembly GCA_963619195.1. Classification (GTDB taxonomy): domain Bacteria; phylum Bacillota; class Clostridia; order Eubacteriales; family Anaerofustaceae; genus RUG14186. The sequence continues at coordinate 6,229 of CAVEWD010000043.1, forward strand.
TCCCATCATCTTCACGCCAATCTCACGTTTTGCAGATTGGATGGCATAATATCCGGTTTCATCTAATGGATGGCTGAACAATCTTGGACCTTCGCCTACCTTTTCCAAACTGCAAACTGCAGCCTCTTCTGGAGTGTGTGGCGGAGCTTGCAAATACGGTAGAACAGGCGTGATATCAAAATCAAATTCCGGTAATTTAAACGCTTCACCGGCATTAAGTCTGTCGCCCTTTTCTGCTTCCGCTTTTTCCTGTGCCGCGTTCATATTTGGGGTAACTACTGCACCAATTGTGATGCCTGCAGCATAAACTCCGTATTTAGCCATTTCATACCAAAGAGATTCACCGAGAATGTTCATAAATGCTTTACATCCACTGTAAACAGCACTGTTTGCTGTTCCCACAGAACCGCCTATACTTCCGCAGAGCAATAAATAACCTCTGTGATTTTTGCACATCTGGCGGCCTACTCTATAGGCAATCAACATTGGGTTAAGAACATTTCCTACAATCTGAACACGATGATATTTTTCATCCATTTTCACAAAATGTCCAGCGTTTTCTACTGCAGCATTGTATATGCAACATGCAATGTTAAGATCTTTGATTTCCTCCATAATGGTATCAACAACTTCTTCCTTGCTGATATCGGCAGCAAAATCCCTTGCATCTACTCCATACTGTGTTTTTATTGTTTCAGTAACTTCTTTTAGCTTATTTACACTCCTGGCGCAAATAATAACATTAAATCCTTTTTTTGCACATTCATAAGCAAGGTTTTTTCCATAACCGGAAGATGCTCCGATAACCAATGCCCACTCACCTTTCTTGGCATAAAAATCCATTTTAGGCACACTCCTCTTTAAAATATTTTTTTAAAACAACAATGAGTAGAAGTTTATTTACAAAATAGATAAATTGTTTTTTTTCATACACTTTGTTGTTTTAATGCTGAGAATATTATATAGTAGTAACTAGCAAACAATCAACCGTCAATTTTTTCACATTTGACAAATATCCAACAA
>CAVEWD010000044.1:0-7247 GCA_963619195.1 bacterium
GTTTAGCAAAAAACAATCTATTTAAAGTGGTGAGCGAATATGCGCCTGCAGGAGATCAACCCCTAGCAATAAATGAGCTTTCAGATGGAATACTTTCCGGTCTACACGAGCAAACTCTTCTTGGAGTTACAGGTAGCGGAAAAACCTTCACCATGGCTAAGATTATTGAAAGAGTGCAAAAACCAACATTGGTGCTTGCTCACAACAAAACCTTAGCAGGCCAGCTCTACAACGAGTTTAAAGGTTTTTTCCCTAACAACGCTGTAGAATATTTTGTTTCATACTACGACTACTATCAGCCAGAAGCCTATGTACCGGGGCAGGATTTATACATTGAAAAGGATTCTGATATAAACGATGACATAGATAAGCTGCGCCATTCCGCCACCAGTGCCTTAGCTGAGCGCAATGATGTTATCATTGTAGCCAGTGTGAGCTGTATATACGGACTTGGAAGTCCTGTGGACTATGAAAACATGGTTATATCCTTGCGCCCAGGCATGTTAAAGGACAGAGACGATGTAATCAGAAAGCTTATTGACATTCAATATACCCGAAACGACATGGATTTTCACCGCGGAACATTTAGAGTGAAGGGGGATGTACTGGAAATCTTCCCAGCTTCCACCAGTGACTATGCCATCAGGGTGGAATTTTATGGCGACGAAATCGATAGAATAAGCGAAATAAACCCTATTACCGGCAAAGCAGGAACAACTCGCAGTCATGTTAGCATTTATCCGGCATCCCACTATGTAACAGCGCCGGAAAAAATGCAGCATGCTCTTATTACTATTCAGCAAGAACTTAATGAAAGGCTGGATTATTTTAACAGCAAAGGAATGCTGGTGGAAGCACAAAGGCTTATGCAGCGCACAAATTACGACATGGAAATGCTAAGGGAAATGGGGTATTGCAAAGGCATAGAAAACTACACCCGCCACTTAAACGGCACAAGGGCCGGAGATGCACCGTTTACACTTTTGGATTATTTCCCAAAAGATTTTCTGATGTTCATTGACGAATCCCATGTTACTCTTCCCCAAGTAAGAGGAATGTTTGGAGGAGACAGAAGCAGAAAGGAAAATTTGGTGCAATATGGCTTCAGACTTCCCTCTGCTTTTGATAACAGGCCTTTAAACTTTTCTGAATTTGAGCAAAGAATAAATCAGGTGGTGTATGTTTCTGCAACTCCCGGTGAATACGAAAAAGAACGCAGCGAAAGGACAAGCGAGCTTATAGTGCGTCCCACAGGACTGCTTGACCCTAAAATCGAAATTGTGCCTACAAATGGTCAAATTGAGCATTTAATGGGGGTTATCAACACAGAATGCAGCTCAGGAAACAGGGTTTTAGTCACCACCCTAACAAAACGAATGGCTGAGGATTTAACGCAGTACCTAACCCAAGCAGGAGTGGCCTGCCAATATCTACATTCCGATGTGGATACTGTGGAAAGGATGAAAATAATAAACGACCTAAGAAGCGGTGTTTTTGATGTTTTAATTGGCATAAATCTTTTAAGAGAAGGGTTGGACATTCCTGAGGTGAGCACAGTAGCAATATTAGATGCTGACAAAGAGGGCTTCCTAAGAAGTGAAACATCTCTCATCCAAACCATAGGACGAGCTGCACGCCATGAAAACGGACACGTGATAATGTATGCAGATAAAATAACCCTATCAATGCAATGCGCAATTGATGAAACTGAAAGAAGAAGAGAAAAACAATCTATATACAACCTTGAGCACCACATAACGCCTAAGGGAATAAAGAAGGGAATTCAAAGCGGAATCGAAAGCGCGGTTTCAGCCGAAACAACACAAAAAGCAAACAAAAATGACAAAAAGCCTTCAAAGAGCGCCCCTATAAAAAATGTGGAGGATATGTTAGGCGAACTCGAAAAAGAAATGAAAAAGGCAGCAAAGGAGCTTGATTTTGAGCGAGCGGCAATGCTGCGGGATCGAATTAAGAATATAAAGGACCAGCTTAAGAAATGACATTCACAATATGCGCTGTGTGCAGTTTTGGCACAGAGAGTGTTTTAAAAAAAGAAATACAAAGGCTTGGCTATGATATTTTCTCATCTGAAAATGGAGCCGTTAAAATAAAAGGCACCATTGCCGATGCATATAAGCTAAATTTATTTTTGAGAACAGCCACAAGGATTCTTCTTGAAGTAGGAGAATTTCATGCAGAGAGTTTCGATGATCTGTTTGATGGAATATATTCCCTTAATTGGAAAGATTTTCTTCCCATGGAAGCCACATTTAATGTGGAAAAAATCACAACAGTGAATTCAAAACTCTTTTCAAAACGAGACTGCCAAAGGATAGCCAAAAAAGCTATTGTGGAAAAATTAAAATATTCCTATGCTTCTGAGCTGCTCCCAGAATCTGGAGCAAACTACCCCCTGGTGGTGAACATTAAAAACAATGATGTGCATATTTATTTAAACACCAGTGGAGACGGCCTCCATAAAAGAGGTTACCGCTTAAACAAAGGGGAAGCACCGCTAGATGAAACATTAGCTGCCGCCATAGTGCTTTTAAGCGGATATTACGGGCAAAAGGAGCTTGCTGATTTTATGTGCGGAAGCGGTACGATTGCAATTGAAGCAGCTTTAATCGCATCGAATACACCCCCGGGAATAAACAGAAGCTTTTCAATGGATAATTGGGAAAATACCTCGCATAGCGAAGCCGCATTAATAAGAGAAAATGCCTTAACTAATGTAAGACCCCTCGAAAATAGAATTCTCGCCTCAGATATAAGCTTTTCTCAGATTAAAAATGCTAAAGAAAATGCAACTCGTGCAGGTGTTGGAGAATATATTGCCTTTCAAAAAATGGATATGGCAGACTTTTCCAGCAGCAAATATGGCGGAATTATTATCTGCAACCCTCCCTATGGTGAACGCTTAGGAGAAAAAAAGGCCTCCGAACAGCTTTACTCTCAAATGAGAAAAGTGTATGAACGTCTAAAAGGCTGGCAGATGCATGTAATTTGCGCAAACCCCGAATTCCAACGATGCTTTGGAAAAAAGGCAGACAAAAACAGGAAACTCTATAATGGAAATATGCTATCATATTTATATAGCTATTACCCAACCAACAACATAAAGGGAAAATGAAATGAACGAACAACTTAAGGAATTTTTTAAAGAACACCAAAAATGTGCCATAGCTTTTTCCGGAGGGTGTGACTCCACATACCTTTTGCACGCAGCAGTTGAATGCGGATGTGACGTGCGAGGATATTACATAAGATCTGAATTTAACACAATAGAGGAGCGAAATACTGCAGTGGAAACCGCCTATGCAATTAAAGCCTGTGTACGCGTGGTTTCTGTTGACCTTTTGGAGGATAAAAGCATAGTTGAAAACGACTCCGACAGATGCTTTTATTGCAAACGCACATCAATGCAGGCAATGCTCAGAAAAGCCTATACAGATGGATATACCGTGTTTCTAGATGGAACAAATGCGGATGATTATGACGAAAATAAACCCTCTTGCAAAGCCCTGAAGGAACTAAGAATAATTTCACCCTTAGCGTTGTGCGGAATAACAAAGGCACAGGTGCGGGAGGAATCAAAAAAGGCGAATCTACCCACGGCGGATATGCCTGAAACATCCTGCATGGCCGCAAGAATTGAAACAGGCATGCAGCTCAACGAAGCAAACCTAAAAAAAGTGGAAAACTGTGAAAGCTTTTTGGCTAAGAGAGGTTTTTCAGACTTCAGAGTATATCTCACAAAAAATGGAGGCAAAATATGCCTCACAGAAAAAGATTATCCCAAGGCTGTGGAAATAAAAGGCGATTTAATAAGCCATGTGAATAAAATTATGAATGGTGCTGTAATAGACAGCAATTTTAGAAAGAGCAAGTAATAATTCAAAATTAAGGGTTAATTTAGATTTATTTAAAATATAAATTACGTAAACAAAGGCTAAAATGAAGTGAAATATCTGCAAAATGGCATATATAAATAATTTTATTCATTTTGCTATTGACTAAATTATAATGATGATGTATCATACATCAATAAATAAATTTGACAGATAGAGGCGCGAAAATTATAAGTATCTTCCCGGAGTCGCTCAAACGGCAATGAAGGAAAAAGAAAGGAATTTTCGCCGAAATGCTGCATTGTTTGAGGAGTGTGGTGTTGGGTGCAGGGAAAATATCTTTGCAACTGTCACAGGTTATTTGTGGAGTGCTATCGTTCGCTTAATGATTTTTATGTTATGGCAGGGCGATGCTCCTGTCATTTTTGTTTAATATAAAAAATTTTGGAGGAATAAAAATGAAGAAGATTATTGCTTTGGTAATGTGCGTCATGATGGTGTTAAGCTTTGGCGCATGCTCATCTAGTGAAAGTGAGGATGACAATGTTTTAAAGGTTGGCATGGAGTGCAACTATGCGCCCTTCAACTGGACTCAAACCACACAAACAGACAGAACAGTGGAAATCTCCGACGGAGGTGGATATGCCGATGGCTATGATGTGCAAATCGCAAAGAAAATTGCAGAGAGCCTCGGAATTGAGTTGGAAATAGTAAAAATCGAGTGGGATGGACTTACAATGGCACTTACAAATGGTCAAATTGACGTTATAATCGCTGGAATGAGCCCAACAGCAGAAAGAAAGGCCACTATTGATTTTTCAGACCCATATTATGAAAGCGAACTGGTTGTTGTAACTAGAAAGGACAGTGCATATGCAAACGCTACAACTCTTGCTGATCTTTCAGGCGCAAAAATAACAGGTCAGCTAAACACCTTCCACTACACCGTAATTGACCAAATTCCAGGAGTTGTGAAGGAAACGGCCATGGAAACCTTCCCTGCTATGATTGTGGCTCTCAACAGCGGCAAAATTGACGGATATGTTTCAGAAAGACCGGGTGCAGTATCAGCTGTAGAAGCAAATCCTGACCTCACATATGTGGAATTTGCTGCCGGAGAAGGATTCGAAGCGAGCGAAGAAGATGTGGCAATTGCCGTGGGAGTTAAAAAAGGAAGCGATTTAGTTGAAAAAATCAACACAATCCTTGAGAGCATAAGCGACGAGGAAAGGCAAACTCTCATGGATGAGGCTGTGGCAAACCAGCCCTTAAGCGAGTAATTTAACGATTATAAAGGGAGGACAATAACATGCTGCCTGAAACCTTTTGGGGATGGGTTGTTTATCTGGCAAAGGAATATATGCCGCTGTTTGTTTACGGTGTGAAAAACACAATGCTAATTGCCATAACAGGCACAGTGCTGGGATTTCTCATAGGGCTTATTGTGGCCACCGTAAAAACATTGGAACCAGGAAAAAATCCGGTGAATGCCGCTTTAATTAAATCTTTGCAGTTTTTAATGAGTGTGTATATAGAGGTTTTTCGAGGTACACCTATGATAGTGCAGGCAATGGTTATTTATTACGGCGTTTTCCAGGATGTGAATATTGACAAAATCATTGCGGCCATATTTATTGTATCCATTAACACAGGTGCATACATGGCTGAAATCATCAGAGGCGGAATCATATCAGTGGATATAGGCCAAACAGAGGGAGCTCTCTCAGTTGGAATGACACATTGGCAGACAATGACAAATGTAGTGCTGCCACAAGCTGTTAGAAATATTATGCCCTCCATTGGCAATGAATTTGTGGTAAACATAAAGGACAGTTCGGTGCTTAGCGTAATATCAGTTTCAGAACTGTTCTTTGCAGGCAAATCAGCTGCAGGCACATATCTCAGGTATTTTGAGGTGTTCTTCATTATTGCTTTGATTTATTTTGTGCTTACCTTCACCGTCACAAGGCTATTACGTCTTGTGGAAAAGAAAATGGATGGAGATGACACCTATGTGGTGACTGGTTCTCAATCCGACAGCAGGTCTGTGATTAAGGTTGAAAAGAGGGCTGCAAAATGAGCGATTACATAATGGAGGTTTGTAACCTTAAAAAGAATTTTGGGCAAAATGAGATTCTAAAGGATATAAGCTTTAATGTAAAAAAAGGTGAAATAATCAGCATAATAGGTCCATCAGGTTCAGGCAAAAGCACCATGCTACGCTGCTTAAACCTTTTGGAAACACCCACTTCTGGTGTGATAAAATTTAATGGAAATGACATACAGTCCGAAGCGATTTCCGTGGCGAAGTACCGCTCAAGCGTGTGTATGGTTTTTCAGCAGTTTAATTTGTTTAACAACTGCACTGTTTTAGAAAACTGTGTTTTAGGGCAAATAAAGGTGCTTAAGCGCTCTAAAGCTGAAGCCGAGCAAAAAGCTAAAGAGCACTTGGAAAGTGTTGGCATGTTGGAATATATAAATGCCAGACCGCGCCAAATAAGCGGAGGTCAAAAACAAAGAGTCGCCATCGCAAGAGCTCTTTCGATGGATCCAGAAATAATTCTCTTTGATGAACCCACTAGCGCCTTAGACCCGGAAATGGTGGATGATGTTTTGAAAATAATGCGAGAGCTTGCTACCACAGGCTTAACCATGCTTGTGGTAACCCATGAAATGGCCTTTGCTAAGGATGTTTCTTCTGAGGTTATCTTCATGGATAAGGGAGTAATTGCAGAACAAGCTTCTCCTGATGTGATATTTAATAATCCTCAAAACCCTCGAACAAGAGAATTCTTATCAAGAGTATTACATAATCAACAATAAAATTAAGGTCCTGGGTGTAACAACTTACGCTCAGGACTTTTTATAACGAATAATTTTATTGCAAATCTTCACTAAGGATGGTTAATTCATCATAGGTTTCCTGTCTTTTTTCAATAGTACTCTCCATCTCTTCTAATTTTTTATCAAGTATTTCGTAATCAGAGGTGTTTAAAACAAACTCCTTAGTGTTGAAGGGAGAAACATTAATGTTGGTGTAACATATAGCCAAAAACGCAATAACAACTGTGAATGCAACCGACCTTAAAACAGCTTTCATTGTGCGCCTCCACCAGATGAAGGTTTAGACGTTGTGCTACCTCCCGAAGTTGATGTTTTAGGCGAATTAGTCGAGTATTTTTCTATAATTTTAAGAGCATTTTCATACTGCGTTTTTTGTTCATTGAGTTCTTCCTCTAGGGCATCAATTTTCTTTAAATATTCACTAATTGTACTGTCCTGATTTTTCTGAAGTGCTTTAAGCTCTTTTTCATACTCTTCTATTTGTTGTTCTCTTACATACACAGCATCCTGATATGTGGGTACAAAATAAAACACTGTGGCTGCCACCCAGAT
>CAVEWD010000045.1:0-7154 GCA_963619195.1 bacterium
GCGAAAAATATTTTTTAATTATTATCAATAGCTCCCTTGGGGGAGTTGTGGGGGGAAATATAAGTGGTTTCATAGCTTGCTCAAAGCGACCGATAGAGGGCTTTATCGTAGAAATTGTTAGCACTCCTAGCGACAGCTGTAAGCGTAGTGCGATTTTTAATCCTGTCATCTTTTGTCATTGACTTTAATTTTGCCATATAGTATACTATTGTTCGAACGCTTGTTCGAACATATTTATTATTTAAGAGGTAAAAATTGAAGGCGAATAATTGTCAAAAAGATGAGAAGACTGCCTTAAAGGCAGCCTCAAAGGAGGCTTTAGCCAAAACAAAGGCTTATTTGAAATCCGCCCTGAAGCTGGGGTGCTACATTGAGCAAATGCAAAGCCGGCTTTCGGATATGCGTGCCTCCTCCCTTCGGGGGAATACTCCCTCAGCTTTAGGGGTTAAGGTTAGTTCCTCCCCAGGCGGGGTGGAGGATTTCTACTGTGCCATTTTGCTTTTGGAGGGCACAATAAAAAAGAGGCTTTTGGAGTTTAAAGCTCTTTATGAGGAAATTTTCGGCCAAATTTCCAAAATTGATGATGTTACCCTCCGCCTCATTTTGCAAATGCGCTATTTGGAGGGCTTAAAGTGGGACGAAATGGAAATGGAGCTTGCCATAAGCAAAAGGCACCTTTTCCGCCTTCACGATAAAGCCCTTGAGAGTATGGTGGAAATTTTAAAGCAAGGGGGTAAACTTTAAAATTTTATGGAAGATATTTGTTAAAGCGGTCGTTTAAGGCGGCAATGTAGCCAAAACAGGCCCAGAAGCGGTCTCTCTCCAGCATTTTGCTTCTGTATTTTTTTAGGGTTTCGCTGTCGTAGCCGGCCTCCTTCATGTAAACCAAAAGGCCGTACATGGCTGTGGAATATTCCAATGAATCCGGCTCTCCCTCCAGGGCGGCAAGCTCCTCAGAAAGGCTGTAGCGGCCGCTTAGCACAAACACTGCTCTGCGGTAGGAGGTGTGGTGTCCCACCTGGGTTTTAGGCTCAAAGCCCCGTGCCACATCCCTTGCATCATCTAGCCTTCCCATTTTCAAAAGGCACATTGCCTTCCAAAAGCATGTGGCCACAATCATTTCCCCGAAATCCTCCTCAAGGGCAAACTTTTCTGCTTGCTCAAAGTAGGTGAGGGCCTTTTCATAAAGGTTGTTGTAGTAGTAGCAAAGCCCCACCCTATATAGGGGGTAAAGCTGCGGGGGAATGTGGGAAATATAGGTTAAATGGTCTGCCAAAGCCTCCTTAAAGCGCATGCTTTTCATGTAGGAGGTGCCTCTGCCCTCATAGGCCTCAAATCTTTGCGGGTTTGAAATTATGGCATCTGTGTAGGCCTCAATGGCTTCGGTATATCTAAGCTGAAATCTCAGGGAGTCTCCCAGCTTCATTAAAAGCTCGTAGTTTTCCGGCTCAGCTTTAAGAAGCTCCCTTATTCGGGAGGTTTGCGCATCGTCGCTTACTCCCGGGCGGGTTTTCACAAAAAGCTGTGTGGATTTTGCCGCTGAATGCTGAGAAAAATATATGTGGATGTGCTCTTGTTTTTCAGGGTTCATACCTCTCTCCATGTTAAGCTAAAAATTCGTTGTTGTCGGTTATTTCAACATAGTTCATTTTTTCGGTTATGTAGCAGTTTATGAAATAGAAGGCCATAACCGTGGTCACAATCATAAGCCCCGGAGCCAAATAGTAGCTGTGGGCGCCTCTTAAAAAGCCTCCGCGCTTATAGGCGAAATTAATCATTCCGCCCCAGGTTATTTCATCTGCTGCTCCCAGTCCTAAAAAGCTTAGGGTGGTTTCAGCTAAAATGCAGCGGGCCACCGAGGTTATGAAGCGGGAAAAAACCACCTCCGAAAGGTTTGGCACAATGTGGAAAAATAAAATTCTCCCCCGTGAAACCCCCAATGCTTTAAGCTCCTTAATGAAGTTTTCCTCCCTTAGGCTTTCTGCCCTTGCCCTCACCACCCGGGAGGTGGAGGAAAAGCTCAAAAGAGAAAGGGTTAAAATTATGCTTTCTTTTCCTGAGGGCATGAAGGAGGAAATCACAATTGCCATGGGCAGCATTGGCAGCATGAGAAACACATTTATTATAAGGTCCACTCCTTGCTTTGCCGCCCCCTTTAAATAGCCTGCCAAAACTCCCATAAGCGTGCCTATTGCCACGCTTAAAACTGCCGATATAACCCCGGTTAAAAGGGTTTGGGGGGCAGCATAAATAAGCTCGGTGAAAATGTCGTAGCCCATGTCGTTGGTGCCTAAGGGGTGCTCTGCCGACTCCTCAAGCCAAGGGGCGAACATTTCCTTTGTGCTGTAGGAGGTAAACATTTTTGGGAAAAAGCAAATTAAAAGCATGAAAACTATTATTGCGCAGCCTAAAATCAGCATAATTTTTCCTGCTGTCAGCTTATTTTTCATTTTGGGCCTGCCTCACTTTCGGATCAATTAAAATGTTCACCATATCTGTTATTACGCCGGATATAATAACCATTAAGGCGCTCACAAACAGGCACCCCTCCAAAACCGGAAAATCCCGGCTGAACACGGCGTCGGTGAAAAGGCTTCCCATGCCCCTTATGGAAAAAATTGACTCAATTATCATGGAGCCTGAAAGAATAAAGCCCACATTAAGCCCCACAGCCGCCACAAAGGGCCCAGACACATTTTTCAAAATGTGGGTATATTTAATTTTCCCATCGCTAAGCCCCCGGGCCTTGGCGTAAAGCACATATTTGGAATCGCGGGAGGCTCTCACAGTGTTTTTCATAAGAAGAAATTTTGAAGGAAGAGAGGTTATCACCATTGTTAAAACCGGCAGAGCCAAATGATGCACTCTGTCGAAAAAGGCCAAAAGCCCTCCGCCCCTCACATAGGCGCTGCTAAGGCCGCTTAGGGGGAAAAGCTTTAATTTATAGGCAAATGCGCTCACCAAAAGCATTGCCACCAAAAAAGTGGGCATGGAATCTGTCGCCACGCAAAGGGCGGTTATGGCCGCGTCCAGCTTTTCGTTGGAGGAATATCCCGCCATGGTGCCTAAAAACAGTGCTAAAAGGGAAGATATCACAATTGAAGGGATGGCAATCTGCAAAGTGGCTGGAATTCTTTTGGCAATAAGGGAGGAAACATTTTCGTTGTAGTGGTAGGAATAGCCCAAATCAAAGCGCAAAATGCCCTTAAGATAGGTGGTAAACTGCTCAAGCAGGCTTTTGTTTAGCCCCAGCTTTTCCTTATAAGCCTCATATTGCTCATCTGTTATTGCCGCCTCATCAACTCCTGTGAGCATCAAAACAGCATCCCCGGGCATAACTCGAGGCAGGGCAAAGTTTATGCAAACCACCACAAACAGGCATATTAAACAAATTATAATGCGTTTTAGTATTTTTTTCATGTTCTTCCTTTATAAAGCCGCAAATAAGGGGCAAAGGGCCCCTTAAAAAATATAAATTATAAATTATAAATCATTTAGCACTCAAATTAAGCCAGGTGTTCACATTAATCAATCCGAAGGTGCCATCTGTAACAAAGCCGGAAAGGCTGTTTTGGTAGGCCTGAAGGTAGCTGTCCCAGTATATTGCCACCACAGGCACATTTTCTTCGTAATATTCCTGAGCCCTAGCAGCATATGTTGAATATTCCTCAAGGCTTGCCGCACAGGAAAGCTCATCCACAATCTTTTGATATTCTATATCACTCACCTGAGCCTGGGCGTTGGAGGTTTTTCTTGCGTCCATATAAAGCGAACCCATTCCTGCTCCTGAGCCCATGCCGTAGGAGGTGAATTTTGTCACCATAAAGTCAAAGGAGTGCTGCTGCTCGCTTATGGCCCTAAAATCTGCCACCTCTGTGAGCTTTAGGTTCACATCAATGCCCACCTCTTTAAGGTTTGCCTTAATCAATTCGCCGTAGCGTTCATAAATTGGCTTGTCGCTTCGAATTAAAAGCTCCACGCTTAAGGGAGCGCCGTTATATTCCAAAATTCCGTCTGCGTTGGAATCTATTGCTCCTGCCTGGGCTAAAAGGTCCTTGGCAAGGGTTAAATCTCGCTTGTTTTGGGTTGTTTGAATATAGCCAATGCTGCCCTCCGGCACGAATCCTGCATTGGCCACCTTGGCATAGGAACTTCCGAAAAGCTCCACAAATTTGTCATAATCCAATGCGGCTGCCACTGCCTTTCTTATTAAAACATTATCAAAGGGTGCTTTGGAGTTGTTAAACACCACCACCGCAGGGTTGCTGGTGTCTTTAATTCCGCACACCGTAACATTCTCATTTTCGCTAAGCACCTGGGCATTGGCGGAATCAAGGCCGGAGGCATAATAATAAATAGCATCAATTTCGCCATTGTCCAGGGCCATGGTTAAGGTGTCGGAATTGTCGTAGAATTTGAAAATCACAGTTTTCACCGCGGGCTCTCCTAAAAAGTAGTCATCCACAGCCTCAAATTCCGCCATAAGGCTGTCGGTGTCAAAATAGGTGAGCTTGTAGGGGCCGCAGCCCACTGCAGACTGCTCTTCGCTTACATCCTCCATATTTTTTCCCTCAAATATGTGTTTTGGAATAATCCTAAGGGTGGTAAGGCTTGAAAGCAATCGGGCATTTGGGGTTTTAAGCACCAGCTGAAGGGTTTTTTCGTCCACCACATTTATGCTTTGGTAGGGCTCTAAATAGCCTCCGTCGTTTTGTTCGTCTAAATATTCAATGGTGAATTTAATATCCTCGGCGGTAACCTTTTCTCCGTCATCCCATTTGGCATTATCTCTCACAGTAAGTGTCCATGTTTTGGAGTCCTCAGTGGAATATTCACACAAAAGTGGGCTGAAGGTGCCGTCTTCATTTAGGCTCACAGGAGCCAGCTGAGAGACTGTGCCGGTGAGCACATCCCAGTAGTAGTCGCTTCTGTTTACTTTCTCAATTTGCATGCTGGTGCCGATAACCACCGCCTCAAGGCTTTTCTGAGCGCATCCGCCAAAGCCTAAAAGCGCAATAATAAGGCATAAAAGCACGCTTATAATTTTCTTTTTCATGTTTTGCTCCTAATAAATAGTTTAGTTTTTAGTTCTTCTCAAAAATGTTTTTGTCTTTAAGGGTATAAATTCTATCGCAGGTGGCCTCGGCTAGAGCCGTGTCGTGAGTTATTAAAATAAGAGTAAGGCCCCGCTCTGCCTTTATTTTCTTTAAAAGGTTTATAACCCTTGCCTGGGCTGTGAGGTCCAGCATAGAGGTGGCCTCATCCGCAATTAAAAGCCTTGGGTTGGTGCAAAGGCTTCTGGCAATGGCTGCTCTTTGGGCCTGTCCTCCGGAAACCTCCCTGGGGCGGCGTTTTAAAATTTCTATCTCAAGCCCCACGGTTTCAAAAAGCTCCCGGGCCATTTTTGCTGCCTCAGCCTTATTTTTGGCGTTTTTGTTTGCCATAACAACCTCCGCCAAGGCGTCCTCAAATTTCTGCTTTGGGTCAAAGGAGGCGATAGGCTGCTGAGAAATTAATGAAATTTCCCTTCCTGCCTTGGCGTTGTAGCGGCCCTTAAGGCTGTAAAGAGGCGTGCCTTTATAAATCACCTCTCCGCAATCCGGGGGTGTTAGCCCGCAAATTATGTTTGCCAGGGTGCTTTTGCCGCAGCCGCTTTCTCCTAAAAGCCCAAGGGTTTCCCCTTCATTAAGGGTTAGAGAAATATTTTTTAAAATTTCTTGAAAATTTTTCCCTTCAGAGGGGAAGGCTTTGTCTATATTTCTAAGCTCAAGCATCGCAAAATCCTTTCGCTTTGGGTAAATTCAGGCTTTTGCCTCTGGCAGAGCTCTGTGGCATAGGCGCATCTATGGTAGTAGACGCATCCTTCTTTGGTTTTTTCCCTTGATTTTTCCTTAAGCTCAAATCCATGCTCTGGAAGGGAAGCTAAAAGTGCCCTTGTGTAGGGGTGGCGCGGGGAGTTTAACACTTCTTCTGATGGGCCGCTTTCCATTATTTCGCCTCCAAACATCACATAGGTGAAGTCACTTTTTTTAGCAATGGCAATATTGTGGGTTATCAAAACAATGGCAGCCCTCCCGAAAAGCTTCTTCATTTTATCAATAAAGGAAAGCGCCGCGGCCTCATCCACCCCCCGGGTGGGTTCATCGGCAATTATAAGGGAAGGTTCCTGGGATAAGCCAATGGCCAGAATTACCCTTTGAGCCATGCCTCCCGAAAGCTGGTGGGGGTATTTTCTTAACACTGATTCATCTAAATCCACCTCATAAAGAAGCTCTTTAGCCATTTTATGAAGTTCATTCTTGTTAAATTTCCCCTTAAGAAGAAGAGACTCATAAATTTGGCTTTCAACTCTCATGGCAGGGTTTAGAAAATCGGCTCCGCTTTGGGGAATGAAAACCATCTGCCTTCCCCTAAGGGCATCCCTCTGCTTTTGGCTGAGAGCTGAAATTTCCTCTCCTCCTAAGAAGATTTTTCCGCTTTGGGAAACATTTTGGGGAAGAAGAGAAAATATTGCCATGGCGCACATGGTTTTGCCGCTGCCGCTTTCCCCCACAATGGAGGTGATTTTCCCCATGGGAGCAGCAAGATTTAAGTTTGTTATTATATTTTTTGTTTTCTTTCCGTCGGTGAAGGTCACATTAAGGCCTTCCACAATAAGCTTATCGTTCACAGTAGCTATTATCCTTTTTTTAATTTGCCCCCGCAAGCCCCCTGGGGGGTTATTTTAAAAAGAAATTTCAAATTAATTTACACTCAGCCGTGGAGCTATGAATATTTTTCAAGCATTTTTGTAACTTTATTTAAATATTCATCAAAGCTTACGAAAAAGCTCATGCCGTGGGCGGCTCCCTTGGCGCAAATTAAACACTTCTCGCTGCTTTTGCAGCGGGAGAACATCCTCTCTCCCATTTCATAGGGCACAAAGCCGTCGGAGGTGCCATGGGCAAAAATTATAGGAAGAGTGCATTTTTCCGCTCCCTGAATGGAGGTGTTTTGGGTTAAATCTGTTTTGGCAAAACCTTTGGCGAAAACGCATAAAATTTTCAAGGTGAGGTGCGGCTTTATTTTTAAGCCGTCATAAAACACCTTTTGAATAATTTCCATTGGGGAGGTGAAGCCGCAGTCGGCAATGGCTCCCTTCACGTTTTCGGGGT
>CAVEWD010000046.1:0-7151 GCA_963619195.1 bacterium
GTCAAGATTGTCATACCCATTCGGGACAACCACCGACAGCAGACTCCCAATAGGCGAATTTTTAAATTTAACTTTATATTTTTTAGCTAAATTATTAACAAATTCTGCATCAAAAAATACATCATCATAAAATTCCAAAACAAAGGAATTAGCAGTCTGCCGTAGCTTTTTTATGCCACATTCAGATAAGAGAGTCTTTAGGCGCGCCACCCTTAAAAGATTGTGAACAACCTTTGGCATATCTGAATAAACATCAGTTAGTTCGTCCGCCATACGAGAAAGTTCCTCATCAGAATCTATTAGGGCAATTTCCTTATATATTTTTATTCTCTCTTCTTCGCTGGATATATATTCGTGAGGAATATAAGCATCAACATTTATATCGACCTCACTTATGCGCCTTTGTTTTTGGAATTCACCGCGGCTTTCAGACACAGCCTCCCCTAAAAGGCGACAATACATTTCATAACCGACATTTGCAAAATGTCCATGTTGATTAGCACCCATTATGTTGCCGGCTCCCCTTATTTGCAGATCTCTCATGGCGATTTTAAAGCCAGAGCCAAACTTTGTAAATTCTTTTATAGTTTGAAGACGCTTGGTGGCGGTTTCATTCATTTCTTTGCGAGGATTGTATAACATATAAGCATAAGCCCTGATGGCTCCTCTTCCAACTCTTCCCCTTAACTGATAGAGCTGAGAAAGTCCCAAATGGTCGGCATCTTCAATTATTATTGTATTAGCATTTGTAATATCCACGCCATTTTCTATGATAGTAGTGCACACCAATACATCGTATTCATGATTGAGAAAATCAAGCATCACCTGCTCTAGCTGACGTTCATTCATTTGCCCATGAGCAAAAGCTACCCTTGCATCTGGCACAAGGCTTTTAATTTTAAAGGCACGCTCTGAAATAGTTTCTACCTTATTATACAAATAGAAAATCTGTCCACCTCGGGACATTTCATTCATTATGGCACTTTTTATGACAACATCATCGCTTGGCATGACATAGGTTTGAACCTCAAGTCTCTCACAGGGCGGAGTGTTTATAACACTCATATCCCTTATTCCTGAAAGCGACATATGCAATGTGCGAGGGATTGGCGTTGCTGATAAGGTCAAGGTGTCCACATTACTTTTTAAAAGTTTTAACTTTTCCTTATGAGCTACCCCGAAGCGCTGCTCTTCATCTACAATTAGAAGGCCTAAATCTCTAAATTCAACATCTTTAGACAAAATCCTGTGGGTACCTATTAAAATATCAACTTTACCATCCTTCAATCTTTGAGCTGTTTCCTTCATTTGAGCTGATGTTCTAAATCGACACATTAACTCTATGCGCACAGGATAATTCTTAAAGCGCTCCACAAAATTATTATAGTGCTGCAAAGCCAAAATGGTGGTGGGCACCAGCACAGCCACTTGCTTGGGTTCCATAACCGCCTTAAAGGCTGCTCTCATTGCCACCTCTGTTTTGCCATACCCTACATCACCCAAGAGAAGCCTATCCATGGGCTCAGGTCTTGACATATCCTCCTTAATCTCTTCAGAACATTTAAGCTGATCCTGGGTGGGTGTAAACTCAAAGCTGTCCTCAAATTCACTTTGCCATGGATTGTTTTCAGCAAAGGCATATCCCTTTTCATTTTTTCGTTTTGCATACATCAAAAGGTATTCTTCAGCTAATTCCTTAACAGCTTTAGATACCTTCTTTTTAGCATTTGACCATTCAGAGGAACCAAGGCGAGTAACTTTAGGAGGAGCCTCTCCTGCTCCAATATATTTTTGTATCAAGTCAAGCTGCTCGGGAGGAACATATAGCTTGTCCTCGTTAGCATAAGCGATTTTAACATAGTCCTTGCTCACGCCATCAGTTTCTATTCTTGTAATACCTTCATATATGCCTATTCCATGGGTTTCATGCACAACATAATCGCCAAAACGTATATCAGAGAAAAATTCCTTTGAAATATCAATCTGCTTCTTTCTTTGCGAAGCGCCACCTGCCGGAATGATATATTCAAACGGGATAATAGCTATTTTTTCCGCTGCAAGATCAATTCCTGGTGAAACAACTCCGCTTAGAATGCAAACCGCACCTCTTTGAAGGAAGCGAAAATATTTTATATTATAGGAATCAAAAAGCCTTGATACGCTATTAGCATCTTCATCCTGTCGACAAGCCACCACAAGGGTGTAGCCATTTTGCCTATATAAATCCACAGCAGACAAAAGAAGCCTTACATTCCCTTTATAATTTATAATATCTGCTCCACCGGCATATATGTGTTTTTTATTTTCAAAAAAGCCCTCATCTATACTTTGAAGAGTAGTAAAAAGAATGCCACAACCTTTAGCAATGTTTTTTACGACATCCTCAAAAGCAGTGAACATTTTTAGCTGCGGAGGATAAGCCAAAGCCCTTTCAGCTAAAAGCAGGTAATCGTCATTAATTCGTTTTAAAACCTCTTTGATTCCGCCAAATAAAACTGTTATATCATTTAACATAATAAAAGGATCATCACAGTAATCTAAAATTGATGAACGAGCTGCTTTTGAAAACGGATAAAGAAGTCTTGAGGCACTTGGCAAATCTGTGGATATTTTATCTAATAATTCATTGCTTTCCTGCTCTGCCAAATCGCGAAAATCTTCATTGATATGACACAAATACTCCTGACGGCATGAGCACATTTCAGAGTAAGCCGAAACAAGATCCTTCTCAGAGAGAATATATTGGTTAAATGGAAGAATCTCAAATGAGCTGATATTGCATATAGTAAGCATGCTCTCAGATGAAAATTCACGTATAGAATCAATTTCATCAGCAAAAAATTCAATTCTAATAGGATTTGGTTGCTGAGCGCCAAAAAAATCCACAATTCCACCCCTAACCGAGAACTGACCTCGTGCGTGAGTTTGCTCCTCACGTGAATAGCCGTAACTTATTAGGGTTTTAATAAGCTCATCCTCAGAGAGAATATCACCGGTTTTGTAGGATTGACATTCAGAATTGTCCGCGAAAGGAAATGTTTCACAAAGGGCCCAAGCACTTAAAACCACTATCATGCTTCTGTCAGAATGCAGCTTAGATAGCACATTTAGACGTCTCACAGCAACTTCAGTGGAATAACTGTCGGGATATGTAAAATAAAAGGGCTCGCAGGGGTAGAGGAAAACAGAGTCATCCGAAATATATTTTTTAAACTCATCGTAGTAACCTTGAGCATCGAAATCATTACGACAAACAAAAATAACCTTCCTGCCGGGAATTTTAAGAGCATTAATGGCGTATAATATTCTTAAATTTCTTTCAGTTCCATCCACAACAGTGAATTCATTTTCTGCTATGTTAAATTTATTTCCAAGAAAAGAAAATACATCTATAAGATTTTGCATGAGATGATTATAGCATCTTTTTTGAAAAATTTACACATTTTATTGACAATGGATTTTATTTGTAATATACTAATTTACGCGTTGTGGCGAGATAGCTCAGTTGGCTAGAGCATTCGGTTCATACCCGAAGTGTCGTAGGTTCAAATCCTATTCTCGCTACCATTTTTTGTCTTAATTAAGCCCATTTTAGTAGTTATACCTATTAATTACCGCATATAACATTACACTTTTAGAGGGGATACAAATCCCCTCTTTTGTTATGCAGCTTCCTCTTGTCTGGTTCGTTGAGAAATAGGTTTATTATTGTTGACATCCTGTGATTGATTTGCTATATTGGAACCGGAAGCATTATTTTTAGGGAACGTTCCGGACGTAACCTGAGGGGCATTCGTGCTATTGAAGGACCTATTAGGTGCTTCCTTTTTGTATGCACTATTAACCCATATATTGTTATTTTTACTATCAGCCACAGCTTCCACAACATAAATTGTTCCATTCACACGTTTAGAGAATCTAACAAGCGGTGCATTTGCTGTGTTCCCGGAATTATTAAAAATGCTTTGTTTTTCCAAAAGTTCAACAGTATCATAATTATCCAGAACATATTGTAATCTTCCTACATCCAAGGTGTCACTCATTGTTTTATCTGCTTTTCCGTTTACACCATGCCTTTTTTCTATATGTTCAGCTACAGACCTGTTTAATACATTCTTAGAATCAGCTACATCTATATCGGTTAATGTTTTTATATCTTTAACTTGCTGGTAACTTGCAGGAGATATTACCTGATATGGTTTTGTTTTTTCTCCATTATTAACTCTTGTATAGAAGAAAACAACATCTTCATCTGTTGAATTTAAGTATTCTTCGTGGATTCTATCCAGATTCTCTTCGGAGAAATCCATATTTCCGGAATAATCAATTCTTTTGACAATTTTCGTATGCGTTGTGTCATCATCTGTAAAATTCTCTGTTATTACCGGATTTTCGTATGCGTTCTTTATCTCCCTAATATCCTTAAGCCTCTGTCCGCTTCCGGTGTTCTGGTAGTTGTCATCCAGGAATTGCTGCCAGTCGGTGGAGTTCATGGAATAACGAATATCAGGGTTAGAGGAATTGAAGGTGCCTATGTTGTCGGTGGCAGATTTGATTTGAGAAGGCTCAAAGACAATATATGAATAGCTATTGCCATCCCCTTCAAAAGTATTTAGATACTTAATACCATCAAAACCAAGGGATTGTAATAAATCTCTAACCGCATGGTTTTTTCTTTCGGCAGCACTTTTACCACCCTTAGCCCTGTCTACTTCAAGAATATCCCGCAATGTATCTTCTACTCCGGGATAATCTTCCAGCATTCCGTTATCAAGGAATCTGTTAGCTAATGAATTACCACTCCAGTCTCCATAATCAGCTTCAATTTCCAAAGGATGCTTAATATCAGCATATAAGGGCATAATCTTTGCATTAATAACCCCACGAACACGGTGTTCAGCTTGTTCCTTCGTGCCTACATGAAAACCAACGTCTCCCTTTTTAAACACTGTAAAGTCTGAATCCGTGCCGTGATACACCACCATAGGCGTTCCATCATCATTTACAACTTTACTAGCATTGTTTGGATCGTTTTGCCAATCTCCAAACCAACGTTTGAATTGTTTGCTTTCTGTAATATTATTTAACTTTTTATTGACATTAGAGTTAAATTTTGTTATTTTGTTGATATAGTCTTTGTTATCAGTAAGGTTGCTGGGGAATTGTACCCCTTTAGTCTGAAAGTAACTTAGACTATTTTTCTTTATGTAATAAAAGCCACCTCCGTTTTTATTGTATTCGTTTATTGCATCATTTAATAGTTTTACTATACCTGATCTGCCATAAACACTTGTAATTGCATTACTATCAATACGAATTCACTATGCCGTTCCACAGTAGGTTCTGGTTCTTTCCTCTGCTTATCTTGTTGGCAGTGGAGGTGAGCAGGTCTCTTATAGCGGTGAAATCAAAATCAGCTTCTTTATTGGCGAATTAATGTTGTTTTAATTTATTACACAATTATTGGCGTGATATAATGAAACAAAAATGGAGGATTAAAAATGGACGAAGATTTAAAAGAAAAACTAGATGACCTAAAAGACGACGCAGGTGAATTGTTGACAAGCCTCAAAAATGCTGCCACTGAAAAATATGGCGACAAATTTGAAGATATAAAGGAAGATGCTATAGATACTTTTAACCAAATTAAAGATGGCGCAGTAAATAAATATAACGAACTTAAGGATGGCGGCATTGACAAGGTTAAAGAGGAAGGAATTAATCTTTTTAACAGTGCTAAAGATTTCGTGAATGAAAAAATAGAAGAAGCTAAACAAGAAGGTAAAGAGGAAAAGCCTCTAGATCCTGCTTCACAGGCACTTGAAGAAGCAAGAGCAAAAGTTGCAGCTATGGAAGCTGAAGATGCAACAGAAGAAACGAAATAACATGGATATGAGAAAATCCGAGAATGGCAACCATCCTCGGATTTATTTTTGGCCCAATTATTCAGCTTTAGGATAAATGCTAACCTGCTTTTTATCTCTGCCTAGTCTTTCAAAACGAACAACTCCATCAGCCTTTGCAAAAAGTGTATCATCTCCACCCTTACCAACATTAAGTCCCGGATGAATGTGTGTTCCTCTCTGACGAACCAAAATGTTTCCAGCTAAAACGAATTGTCCATCGCCTCTTTTAACACCAAGTCTTTTGGCTTCACTTTCACGGCCGTTCTTTGAACTACCAACACCTTTTTTATGAGCAAACAATTGCAAATTATCAAGGGTATATTTAATCATTGTTTATTCCTCCGTTATCGTTACTTCTACATAATCTTCGTACTCATCTTCCAGTCCCAACATCGCAATATACAATGTGTTTAATATCGCCTGAGCCTGAGTACTTCTCAATGGATCATCCTCATTCACTTCTAAAGATGTTATACCATTTTCCACATTTGCTTTAACGTCCGTTTGAACATACTCTTCAAGGCCATTTATAGCTGCAATCACAAGAGATGAAACACTGGCACAAACTATGTCATACCCATATTCCGCCATTTCAGCATGTCCTGAAACTTCAACCTTAGTGATTTTCTGAGTATCTTCTTCAAAACGAAAACACGCTTTAATCAAAACTACTCTGCCTTTTCTTCATCAGCAGCCTTTGCTGCAGCCTTAAAACCAACCTTTGTGATTTCAAGCTTTGTGTACGGCTGACGATGTCCCTGTTTTCTTCTGTAATCCTTTTTAGATTTGTATTTGTAAACGATAACCTTCTCAGCCTTGCCCTGATCTACAATCTTAGCTTCAACCTGAGCATTCTCCACATAAGGAGCTCCAACCAAGATATTGTTGTCGTCATTTAAAAGAAGTACTTCGTCAAATTTACAAGTTTTCTGATTTGCTCTTGCAAGAGTAATCTTCTCAACCTCTATAACGTCGCCCTTCTGTACGCGGTACTGTTTGCCGCCTGTTTTGATGATTGCATACATAATAAATGCTTACCTCCGCTATCCAATCTCGCTGCAATAGGGTGCCAACGCTTATAACCCTTTGCATGCGGATACAACCGTGCATTTCACACAGCGATTTATTATATCTCATTGTTACACATAATGTCAATATTTTTTACAGCATAAAATCGTTTTATTGCAATAAGTTAATTCCCAAAGTAAGTTCCACAGTGGAAGTTGAGGTGGAAGTTAGTGTGGG
>CAVEWD010000047.1:0-6790 GCA_963619195.1 bacterium
CCTCGCTATGGACCTTTTATTTGTCTATATGCGCAACTTCATTTTACAACGCGCGAGCGAAATTTCATAAATAAATTTTCAATAAAGAAAGCCCGTATTAAACAGGCTTTCTAAAAGTCTATGGACGAAGTACCTTTATTTCATCGTGGTGCAGCTTGATGTCCACTGAAGCGTAATCCTTGAGATATTCTCCGTCAATTGTCCAGGGGATGGGTTTTTCTATTTCTATTTTAACCTCATTTGCTCTGTAAAGATGCATTATTTCACCATCATACTCTTTATATGTAAGGGATGCCATCAATTCTCCAAATTCAGCAGCATTTTTTGGTTTTTTTACAAACAGAATTTCAAACAGACCATCATTTACATCAACTGTGCTGTGATCAAGCTTTATTATGCCTCCAATGTTCAGCACATTTGATATGCATCCAAGTATGAATTCATCCTCCACAATTTTGCCATCTATATCAATCTTCATTTTGTAAGCCTCCAAATTTGAAAGACTTTTAAGGGCGCCCATCACATAAGCTCCATAGCCAAACACATTTTTCAAGGGCTGAGGAGTGTTGTAGGTGGTGTCTGTAAAGAATCCGAAGGATATAGTGGTTGCAAAATACGCCTTTTCAATATTTCCTATATCAAGCCCTTTAGGTGTGTAGTCGAGCACAGCTTTAGCTGCTTCATGCATAATCGGTGGCAGCTTTAATGCCTCAGCTAAAAGGTTTGTTGTGCCGGCTGGAATACAGGCAAGGGCAGGTCGGTTTTCTTTTGGAATTCTCATTAAACCAGCTATAACCTCATTTGCCGTTCCATCTCCTCCGCTTGCTGCCACAATGTCGTAGTAACGACCTCTATCAGCGGCTTTTCGCATGGCATCTCCCTTACTTTTGGTTCTGTAAACGTCCACATCATATTTTTGGCTCAAAATTTTCTCCGTTTGTCTTTCAAAACCATGTTTAAATCTCATCCCCGAAACAGGGTTTTGAATTATAAGCATTTTTTCGTTCATTCTTCTGCTCCTTTTTAATCTCCGAAAATAAGATTGTAGTAATCTGTTTCAAGTATGTATTCTGAATATTTCACCTTGTTGGCTACTATATTAGACACCGTTTGCACATATCCGTCTGGCACCGCCGCTCCATCAATAGCTGTAAATTCTCCAGTGTCACCGTTATATCGGCCTTTTTCTGTAATCCAGCTGTAGTTTTGGAATATCACCATTGATGAAGCATCTGATAAAATATCGCTACCCATGAGAAGTCTTGAATCATATTCTATTCCGAAAAGGTTTAGTAATGTCGGCAGCACATCAATGTCGCAGCAAGGTTTATCCACATAAACATTTTCTTCCATGGCACTGTTATATATTATAAGAGTGTTATGGTATCTTTCGAAGTTTGTATCAAGCTCCTTTCCTGCGAGCTCATTGTAGGCTTCATCCGAGAGCCCATAGGGATAATGATCAGCTGAAAGAACAATCACGGTGTCATCAAGTTTCCCTGCTTTATCGAGATCTTCTAAAAGCACCGTGAGAGCTTTTTCTAGCTCTAGGTTTGAGGCCTTAATTGCCCTTACCTGAGTGGAAGAAGTGGTGTCTGATATTTCATTCATGTTTTTATAAGCCATTGAATTTCCATCGAAGTTATATTCCGTATGTCCGCTAACCGTGAGGTAGTAAACATGGAAAGGCTCATTTGAATTAACATATAACTGCGTGGTTCCTTCAATCATTTCCAAGTCGCTTTCTGGCCACTGCTCCTGTACATATTCTTCCATTCCATTTCCCATGCCTATCCAAACATCGTAGCCCAGGTTTTCATGGGTTAAGTCTCTGTCATAATAAGCATAGTAGTGGTTGTGGTAAGCATAGGTGTTATATCCTTCGCTGGACAGGGCATTTGCCATTGTGTAGTACCAGTTGTTATATCTGCCCACATACATACTCTGAACTCCATATTCTGGAATCAATCCAGTGAGAAGCGAATACTCTCCATCAGAAGTGCTTACCATCCAGGAGGGCTTATAATAGTTACTAAACACAAAACCATTATTGGCCAGCTTGTAAAGAGTTGGTGTATCAACTGGATTTATTACATATGAAGTAAAGGCTTCTGCACAAATGAATATTAAATTTTTCCCCTCAAACATACCTGTGTAAACATTTTTTTCCGTTGGAGATGTGGAACTGAAATAATCACTTAATAGTTCAACTTCATAAGATGAATTCTTGCTTGTTGCTTTTGAAAAATCTATATCTGTCACAATGTTTGCATATTCGCTAATGTCAAGTTTGGGGGTATATATTGGGTAGTCTTTAGCTGTACTGTCAATAGGTGTTCCGCAAAGTGCATAGTTAGCGTCCAAAATTGAAGCGCACATAAGCCCAAAGCGGGATGTGCTTTTGTTAATGTTAAAATGTGATGTTAAATATTGCTTGTCTGTTATAGTGCCTCCTGAAATAGAAAACAGCATAATAAAAACTAACAAAAGACAGCCAAAAGCCCATATTAATTTTCTTATTGCATTTTTTTTCAGATTCAGTTTATCTTTTTCGAAAAATATTTTATTTCTCAATAGCACAAGAATTGTAATTGGTGCAAGATAAAGGATTATTATTGGTATACCTTTAAAAATAATTTTCCAAATCATGGATGAATAGCTTCCTGCTACAGCTCCAGCTGATTTTAATATCACGCTTAAGCCCATATAGTTGCCGTAAGTTTGCTTTAAAAAATATTCCACCAAAAACAGAGCCGTTGTTATTAATGTTATGCTAAAGGAAAATATTTTTTTTGCTTTTATAGTTGGAGGAATTTCACATATTAACGATGCGACAACTCCCCAAAAAATTGAAAATAAAAATGTGTAAATAAGCCCCATGTTAAAAAGCTGAGATAAGCTTTTATTTATATCTAAACTAATGCGTAGTATGAGCTCCATATAAAATAAAGATGCAACAAAAAAAACAGACAAGCTTGCATTTGGTGTTGTGGAAAGGAGTTTTTTGTCTGTAGGGAAAGTCAGCCCCTTAAAATTTATATGGATTGAATTCGACTTACTTTCTTTTTTATTATTAAGCTCATCTGACAATTTATCAGTTGAAGTAATTTTTTTTTCACTGTTATCTACTTGAGTTATAAACTCACTAATATACTCTTCTTCATTAAGTTCGTTAGAGTTTGTGTTATCCATAATTGTTAAACCTTATGAATTTATTTTATCACAAATTTAAATGCTATATCATCCTTGATAAAAATATGAAAGAAATGCCAGTTTTTTTAATTTATTCTTAACAGATTTGTGTGCAGTTCGAATAAAAATTTGTTTTAAATGAAGTGAATTCTACTTTTAAGTAAACTAACAGCATTATTTTTATTTTTTTTAATTTCCCCTTGACATAAATAGGACTAAATGATAATATACTCCAGTAGTTAGTTTCTGCTAACTGCTGTTATTATTTTAGCGCAAGCGTTTAGATGCGGGAAGGGGGTAAAATGTTACCGTTGTCTTTTGCTGAGGTAGGAGAAGAAAATATTATAAAACGTATCGGTGGTAACCCCGAAACGAGGCTTCATCTTGAAAACTTAGGATTTGTTCCCGGTGGCAGTGTTGTGATTGTGTCGGAAATGAACGGAAATCTTATCGTAAATGTGAAAGGTGCCCGTGTTGCAGTCAGTAAAGAGCTTGCAGGTAAGATTATGATATAAATTTAGGAGGGAAATATGAAAACACTCAAAGATGCGGTGGTCGGACAGACTTATAAAGTGCTTAAGCTCCATGGTGAAGGCGCCGTAAAGCGTAGAATTATGGATATGGGTATTACCAAGGGCATAGACGTGTATGTGAGAAAAGTTGCACCCCTTGGTGATCCAGTGGAAATCAACGTTAGAGGCTATGAGCTTTCTTTAAGAAAAGCTGATGCTGAAATGATTGAAGTAGAATAATTTTTTTATGTACAGGTTAGTATCATCTAACTAGAAAGGAAACAGAAAATGGAACTAAAAATAGCTCTAGCGGGCAACCCAAACTGCGGTAAAACAACGCTGTTTAATAACCTCACCGGTTCTACACAATTTGTTGGTAACTGGCCGGGAGTTACTGTTGAAAAGAAGGAAGGAAAGCTTAGAAAGCATGATGATGTTGTAATAATGGACCTTCCTGGTATTTATTCACTTTCACCATATACTCTCGAGGAGGTTATTGCAAGAAATTATCTTATTGATGAAAGACCAGATGCAATTTTAAATATTGTTGATGGCACAAACCTTGAAAGAAACCTTTACCTTACAACTCAAATTCTTGAGCTTGGAATTCCTGTTGTTGTGGCCGTGAATATGTCTGATGTTCTTGAAAAGAATGGTGAGAAAATTGACTTTGAAAAGCTTTCAACAGCTTTAGGCTGTAAGGTTGTTGCAATTTCAGCTCTTAAGAATAAAGGGGTTGACAAGGCAATTGATGAGGTGCTTAAGGCTGCGGGTAGCGAAAAACCAGTGCCAGTGCATAGCTTTAGCAGCACAGTTGAGCATGCTTTAGCTCATATTGAAGAAGTTACAGTTCATAATCTTCCTGAAGAACAGCAAAGATGGTATGCTATTAAGCTTTTTGAGAGAGATGATAAGGTAATTGAAAAGCTCAATCTTGATTCAAAAGTCGTTGAACATATAGAGAATGACATCAAGGAAGTTGAAAAAGAAATGGATGATGATGCCGAAAGCATCATTACAAATGAGAGATATGTGTATATAGCTTCTGTGATTCATTCATGCTATAAAAAGAAAAATATTGGCGAACTTTCTGTCTCAGACAAGATTGATAAGGTGGTTACAAACAGAATTCTTGCTCTTCCAATTTTCGCTTTAGTGATGTTTGCTGTGTATTACATAGCAATTGGCACAGTCGGCGATTGGCTTACTGGCTGGACTAATGATGTTTTGTTCGGCGAGATTATCCCTCCTGCTGTGGAAGGTTGGCTTACATCAATCGGTTGCGCCGATTGGTTGATAGGACTCATTGTTGATGGTATTATCGGCGGCGTTGGCGCAGTTATCGGATTTGTTCCACAGATGTTGGTGCTTTTCCTGATGCTTTGTGTTCTCGAAGATGTGGGTTATATGGCAAGAATTGCATTTATTATGGACCGTTTATTCAGAAAATTTGGTCTTTCTGGTAAATCCTTCATTCCAATGTTGGTTGGTTCTGGTTGTGGTGTTCCTGGCATTATGGCTTCCAGAACTATTGAGAATGAGAGAGATAGAAGGATGACAGTTATGACCACAACCTTCGTTCCGTGCGGTGCTAAAATGCCTATCATTGCTTTATTTGCAGGCGCTCTCTTTGGTGGCAGTGGATTAGTTGCAGTTTCTGCATACTTCATTGGTGTTGCTGCTATAATTGTTTCCGGTATTATGCTTAAGAAAACAAAGATGTTTGCTGGTGATCCTGCTCCATTTGTTATGGAATTGCCTGCATACCACGTTCCGAGCGTTGTGAATGTTCTTAGAGGTACTTGGGAAAGAGGTTGGAGCTTCATTAAGAAGGCTGGCACAATCATTTTACTTTCATCTGTTGTGCTTTGGTTCCTTCAGGGCTTCGGATTCGAAGGCGGAAAACTTGTAGCTGTGGAAGATAATAACACATCCATATTGGCCGCAATCGGTAATGCTATTGCATTCATCTTCACTCCTTTGGGGTTTGGAGATTGGAAATCTGCTGTGGCAACCTTCACAGGACTTATTGCAAAGGAGAATGTTGTTGCAACATTTGGCGTTTTGTTCCAGATTGGTGAAGAAGTTGGCGAAGATGACCCGAGCCTCCTTGCTGCTGTTGCATCACACTACACAGCTATTTCGGCTTACAGCTTCATGATCTTCAACCTTCTTTGCGCTCCCTGCTTTGCAGCTATGGGTGCTATGAAGAGGGAAATGAACAATGCTAAATGGACTTGGTTCGCAATTGCATATCAGTGCGTATTTGCTTATGCTGTTTCGCTTTGTGTATACCAGTTCGGTATGTTGATCACAGGAACCGTGAATGTTATTGGTTTAATCTTTGCAGTAGCAGTTCTTGCCTTCATGCTGTATATGCTCTTTAGACCTTATAAAGAAGCAACTGAGCTTAAATAGTTTAAATAAATCGGGAGGATATTAATATGATAGAATACATCGTTAATAATTTATCTACGATAATAATCAGCCTTGTTCTTGTTGGAATATTAGCATTGATTGTTGTTGGAATGTATAAGGACAAAAAAGCGGGCAAATCCTCCTGCGGTGGTGACTGCCAAAATTGTCCTTCAGCATGCCATAAGAAATGAATACAGTAAAGATAAAGCACGGCGGTTGACCGTGCTTTTCTTTTGGAATAGCTCAATTAACTATAATTTTCTATTTTAGTTTAAACAATGCCCACAACTTCGCCAATGTACATTCTGTGGTAATCTGAATCGGGGTAGTCTTTTTTCTTAACTTCATCTGGCACATTATTTGGATCTATATCATTGAAATATATCTTTTTGCATATTAATGTCATTTCGGCTTCTGCAAAGGTGATACCTTGTTCTATAAGCTCTGGGGTTAAGTGAGATTGTGATATTTTGTCGCAATCCCTGCCTGAAAGCTTTCCTAAAAGAGCAAGGGTGCTTTTATATTTTTCATCATAGAAGCTAACGGTGAAGTAATCGCTTTTTTCCATATAGTTATATGTGTGTCTTGAATGTCGCACATATACAGTTACTACAGGCTTGCTCCAAAGTGTACCCATCCCCCCCCAACTTATAGTCATGGTGTTGAAG
>CAVEWD010000048.1:0-6746 GCA_963619195.1 bacterium
GTAATAGAAAGTAACTTTATTTTTTAGGTTACCCCAACTATTGACATTGAGCCATAAAAATCAATTAATTTCACTATTTGTTATTGCTTTTTGTTTTTCTTACCATTTCTTTCAGTGGCAGGAATAAATGTGGCCTTATAGAATTTTGTAACATAAACATATGTGCCTAAATCAAACAGCTTAAACATCATCCAGCTCACGGCGGCAGCAGAAGGTGCCAACAAAAGTCCAATTGCAAGAATGACGCACATGATTTTATCCGCAAAGGATTGGTCTGTTATTAAGCTCTTATCCATAAGCACATCAACATACACCTCAAGCCCCATGGCAAACAGGAAAATAACCAGCGATATAATGCCGCTTAACTCCACATCTGATGAAAAGAACATCTTCAAGGGGGATGATGTTAAATCAAAGCCATAATAAACAAGGGACTCGCTTGAAGCATAGCTAAGATAAACATAGGCATCCTTAAACACAAAGGCTACGCCAAGCACCAGCAAAGCATGAAGCACAAATAAACCTATTCCACCGAAAATTGAATATCCGTTTTTCATTAAAAGCTGAGTGATTTCCTCAGTTGCCTTCTGGCTGTTTTTCTTATGCTTTTGATTTATCTTTACAATTTCAGGCCTAAGGGCATCTGAAATTTTAATGCTTTTGAAATACCTGAATGTGGTGAATAAAAACACCATTTTAACCAGCAGGCAAAAACACATGATTGCATAAAAATAATGGTTTCCGCACTGAAAGAAAGAGCTTACCACATTGCCAAAAGCTTCTAAAACTTTACTCATTTTTTTACTCCATCAAAAAACTGAAACAATTATACATTTTTAAAAAAGGTATGTCAAGCCTCGTCCTCGGCAAGCACTTGCGTTTTTATAATCATGGTAAATTCACTTCCTTCCCCACTCTTGGTGCGAACCTTTATGGAGCCATTATGGTTTATCACAATAATTCGAGCTATTGCCAGCCCTAGGCCGTAGCCTCCTGTTTCCTTGGTTCTCGAAGTGTCAGCTCTATAGAACCTCTCAAAAATATTAGGTAAATCTTCCTCCGAAATACCAATGCCATAATCCTTAACGCTTAAACTAAAGCCTTCTAAGGTTCTTTTTAAGCTAATATCTACCTTTGTGGAATCTGCGGAATATTTCACAGCATTATCCAAAAAAATTCTTATAGCCTGCTTAAAACGGGTTACATCAATTTTTGCAACAATTCCGCCTTCAATGTTGGCTCTAAAATCAATTTCAGGATGAACCATTTCCTCTTCCTTAATGGTTACGGAAACCAACTCGCTCACATCCTTTTCAACCATATCAAAGGAAATGTTGTCATTATCAAGCCTTGTGAGGAACAACAGCTTTTCCACCAAATCCTTCATATTATCCGACTCACTTATTATTGCGTCGATAGATTCATCCAATATAGCCTCATCTGTCTTTCCCCAGCGCTTCAGCATAGAGCCATAACCTGAAATAACAGCTATTGGCGTGCGCAGCTCATGGGAAACATCTGAAACAAAGCGCTTTTGCTTGTCGTACGACACCTGAAGGCGGTCAAACATTTCATTTATGGTTTTCACCAGCTCACTGAGCTCAGGCTCAGTTTTCTTTTCATCTATTCGCAAATCGAGATTTTCGCCGCTTATTTTTTTTGCCACATTCGTTATGTCGCTTATTGGTCTAAGCATTCTGTTTGTGCGGGCATATCCAGCGAAGATGAACACGAAAAGACAAAAGAACATTATCATTGCCATATAAGATACAGAGCTGATTACTCCATCAAATACATTCGACACATCATAGCAAATTATCACTGAATATGTTACGCCGCTGCTGTTTGTGAAAAGATAGGCATAATCCAGATAATAGCCTTCAAATATTCTTGCAATATTGGGGTAAATTGATGTAATAAAATCGGATTTTTCATTAAATTTTTCGATGCTGTCATAGGATAATGAGGTGCCTGCAGCCACATTGCCTTCGCTATCCACAATGTATATATCTTCAACGCTTCCTATTTTGCAAAGAGAATTTAAATAAAAGCGAAACTCATCCGACGAAATGTCAAATACATATGCACGAGATTGTATGTCACTTTTTAGCTTTGGCGTTTGCGAAATGTCGTCTTTAATTCCATTAATCGAAAGTACCACAGCAAAAATTGCCAAAGCTAAGATTGAAATTATAATATAAACAAGCGCATAGATCAGGGTGATCCTGCGCTTGAGTGAATATTTGAAATTATCTGTTATATTTTTTTTACTCTTCATCCTTAAACTGATAACCCACGCCCCTTATGGTTTTTATGTAATTAGTGTGAAACACTTCATCAATCTTGCTTCTTAGATAGCGGATATAAACATCGGTAACATTGGTTTCCGCTTCATATTCATACCCCCAAACATTCTCCACTATCTGCTCACGAGAAAGAACGATGTTTTTATTAATCATAAGATAAGTTAGCAGCTCAAATTCCTTTTTAGTGAGAGTAATTGGGGTATCTTCAAATTTAACCTCATATTTATCTCTGTTAATGGTAATTTTGCCGGCCTTAATTATCGGGGATGTTGATACTCGATCAGAGTTTTTTAAGGCAACCCTCATCCTAGCCAAAAGCTCCTCCACTGCAAAGGGCTTTGTCATGTAGTCATTAGCACCAACATCCAAACCAGTTACCTTATCCGACACGTCATCCTTAGCAGTTAGCATGATTATTGGGGTTGATATACCCTCAGCCCTCAGACGGCGGCAAATTTCAATTCCACTTAAATTTGGAAGCATTAAATCAAGAATTATTATATCAAATTTTCCGCTTTGAGCCATGGTATAGCCCTTTCGGCCTTCCTCAGCAACCTCAGCAGAATAGCCTTCATGCTCCAACTCAAGCTGTAAAAAACGTGATATTTTAGCTTCATCTTCAACTATTAAAACCTTTTTCATTCTATCCTCCAAATTAGCTGATGGTTATTTCGCAATAGCCGTCGCTGTCCTTCTTAATTTTATTTTTAATTTCCTTTTTCTCGCTTTTATATTCCGATGCCTTAACTGTGGAGGACTTCAGCTTATCTGATTTATATGTATCAGACACGCTAAGATCCAAATTAAAAACAATCAAGAGCAAAAGCAAAACGGCAATCACCAAGGAAGGTATGTCAAACACCAAAAGGAATAAAATTCCCAAAATTAAAGGAACAGGAATTATATTTTCTCCCTCCGATGATATGTAAAGGGTTTTACTTTTTTCTCCTGCTATATAAGCATATATTTCTTTGAAGAAATTTTTGTTTTCAATTTTCTCTTCCAAAGCAACACACCACCTTTTCTTTGGTAAGTATAATTATAACTTATTAAAAAACTATTTGTCTACTATTAAATAATAATTAGAGGAAATTAGCAAAATTAACTATAATGGCAAAATCCATTGAAAGTTATGATAAAAAATGTATAATTAAATTTGTAACAAAAGATTAACAATCCGGAGGACTTAATTTTGTTTGACTTAAACATAGGCAAGGTAACAGTTACTTCTGTGGCTAATGCAGGAGTTCTTATAAATACAAAAAAGAAAAAAATTCTAGTAGATGGGCTCCATAAAGGCAAAAACCACACATACTCACCCGTGGATGATACCACAGCAGAAAAGATAATCAAAGCAAAGGATATATTTTCAGGCCTTGATTTGCTTTTAATAACACACGATCACTCAGATCATTTTTCGCCAGAGCTTTGTTTCTCTGCCCTAAGTGAGAATAAGGCACTTCATATAGTTGGCACCGATGCAGTAGCAAAAGCTCTAAAGGATATGGCAAATGGTGACGAAGACATATTATCAAGAATTTGGTCAATAGAGCCGGATCCAAACAAATCGCTGCGCATGAATATAAGAGGAATAAATATTGAAGCCTGCGATTTTATTCACGACACTTACGAAAGCGCATCTTCAAAAAATGTTGCATATCTTTTCACTTTAAACGGAAAAACATTTTTACATATAGGAGATGCAAAGGCTGATGTGGAAGCCTTTGAAAAAATGGAGTGTTTGAAGAGAAAAATTGATGTAATGTTTGTACCGTTCCCATATGTGGGCACCACAGATGGCAGAAAGGTAATTTCAACCATCTCTCCACAAAAGCTAGTGGTAATGCATTTACCTGAGGCAGAAATAGACACAAACAGATGGGCAGATAAAGCAAAAATAGCTTATGATAAAAATGCATCAGCTCTGCCGCCGGCAACTTTCTTTGAAAAACCAGGCCAAAGCTTCACTGTTTAATTTGAATAGCAGAACAAACAAAGGCACGCATTTTCGATAATTTCGAAAATGCGTGCCTTTGAATTCAGTAATTTAAATATACTAAAAATTGGCTTATTCAACAGTAACTATTGCTGTTGAGAGCATGCTTTCCACATATCCAGTAACAACATCCTCTGCTATAGGAAGTGAACTCCTCACACAATAGGCATAGCCATCTTCACTCCATATAGCCACATTAAAGCCTTCATCGCTACCCTTTAGAGTTATTTTGTGACCAGCAACTTCAACTTCATTCTCAACAGAATAGGCTGTGTAATCACCGCTGATATCCTCTTCGCCAACCCCCTTACGGAAGGAAACTTCATTGTCTTCGCCATCTTTGTAAACAACCTGAATCAAGCTGTTCTCGATTGCTGAAATTGTTTCGCTTGCAAATTCAGAAGAAATATCTGCCATACCAAATTCGAATCCAGTCAGTTCTTCAGCCGCTGCGATATTCTCGCACTCTACAAATGGGTTAGCCATATCAGCATTACCGTCAACTTTCTCTTCATCAGTATTTGCGCCGCAGGAAGCAGTAAAAAGCAATGCCACACAAATCAGCAAAATTATTAAATTCCTTTTCTTCATTATTTTTCCTCTCTTGATTTAAATTTTGAATTAATTATATTAGATAAATATTTTAATTCCCGTCTTCACTTCCAAGCTTTTTATCCACAGCCTCGGTTATAAGCACCTGCAGTACACTAAATAAGGGCATGGAAATAAGCATTCCTAAAACTCCCCCAATGCTGCCCATTACTATTACGGAAACAAACACCCAAAAACCGTTTAAATCAATTTTAGGGCCAAGAATTCTTGGACCAATAAAGCTTGAGTCAAACTGTTGCAGAAGTATTATCATCACAGCCACTATCAACGCCTTCTTAAATCCACTAAGCAATGTAATTAAAACACAGAATATTCCACCTATCCATGGACCGAATATTGGAATAAGATTGGTCACGGCAACAATAACTCCGATTGTGGCGCCATATTGTATTCTAAATATTAAACAAATAACATATGCCATGAGGCCTATCACGCCGGAAGTTATAACCTTTGAACCAAAATAGTCATAAAATGTTCTGTCAAACAGCTTAACGACATA
Source organism: bacterium (assembly GCA_963619195.1). GTDB lineage: Bacteria > Bacillota > Clostridia > Eubacteriales > Anaerofustaceae > RUG14186. Next base: position 5,414 of record CAVEWD010000048.1, read on the forward strand.
CTCAAGGCGTTCATAATGTTTTCCTGTTATACACCTAAACAGCCTATCAAACTGATTCAAAAGCACCTTATAGTCAATGTTTACATATATGGCAATAATAAAACCAATAAAGAAATTGTAAAGGAAGCTTCCGAGGTTTGTAACAAAAGCATATACATAACCACCCAGGGCCGCAAAAATGCTTTTCCCCTTTGAAAGCAGCTTCACCAAAACATCGGAGCCCTTTTGCGCACTGTTTGTGTCAATATTAAAAAGCCTTAGTATATCCCTGACGATTTCATTTTCATATGCCTTGTCAATGAAATTCTTTGCAGGCACCTCCAATTCGGACAATCTTTCCACAAGAATCGCAATGCTCTCAATTGCATTTGGAATTATCAAAAATAAAAATGCCACTAAAAATGATAAAGCAATAATAAAAACTAACAGCACCGAAACAGCATTTGCAACATTTTCTCTCTTTGCAAAGAACTTTATTTTCATAAGGAGCTTAGTCATTGACCTAGATGGCCTATACAATAAATATGCAATCAAAAGCCCCACAAGAATTGGATTTATAACCTTACCTATGGCACTAATTGCGGTCTTAACAGCATCAAGAAAATTTTGAGGCGTCTTAACAATGAAATAGAACGCAATCATCACACATATCCACATGGTGATAACAGCCATAGTATCCAACAGCTTTTTATTTTCCTTAAAAAATTTCCTCATTTCAACCTCTCAATTATTTCAGCATTATAATAGCATAAGTCGAATGTATTTTCTACACTAAAAGACCAGGCTGTGTTAAAATTAATGGATTGATAATGAAAGGATAATAATTTTCTTATGAATATTCTCATTATAGTTTTAGCTGTGGTGCTGGACAGGATTACTAAAATAATTGCGGCTGCAAATCTCAGTAGCGCATCTTCCATATCAGTTATAAAAGGGCTTATTAATTTCACCTACACACAAAACACTGGAGCAGCTTTCAGCATTTTTTCAGGGCACACCATGTTCCTTGGTGTATTCAGCGCAGTAGTTTCTCTTGGAATAATATATTTTTTAATTATGCAAAAAAAGAAAAACAAAGGCAAAAAGCTCTACATTGCTTCAATTGCCATGATTATAGGCGGAGCTGTGGGAAATATGATAGACCGCTTTATTTATGGCTATGTGGTGGATTTTATTGAATTTGCTTTTGTAGATTTCCCAATATTTAATGTGGCAGATATTTTCATAACAATCGGGGCAATTCTATTTTGTGTCTGCCTTATATTTGACAGAAAAATACAGCTGTAATATACGATATATCAAAAATGTATGCAATGCGGTAACTGATTATGAG